>DAMABW010000364.1:0-5031 GCA_031999925.1 Massilia sp.
TGGACCGTATCGCCGATCCGCACCGCGTCGACTTGCTGTCGGCGCCCTTGCTGTTTATCGTCGGCTGGAACTTGCTGGTGTACGTCGTGCTGCTGGTATGGGCGCTGTTCGCTGCCTTGAGAGGTGGCCGCGGGACAGGCTGGGCCGGCGAGGGACTGCTGCGCCGCCTGAGCGTCGGCAAGGCGGCGGCGCCGCGCAAGTTGCCCGCCGCGCTGGCCACGGGCCTGGGCAACTTCATGACCGAATGGTCGCGCCTGAGCGAACCGCTGACGCGTGCACGCCTGTCGCGCACGGTCCACCTGTCGGCCGCCGCATTCGCTTTGGGCGCCGTGCTCTCGCTGTATGCGCGTGGCCTGCTGACCCAGTACGCTGCCGGCTGGGAGAGTACCTTCCTCGATGCCACCCAGGTGCATACCTTGCTGTCCTGGCTGTTCACTCCGGCGCTGACCGTGTTTCCTTTCCTCGAAGGGTTTACGCTGGCCGATATCGAAGCGCTGCGCTTCAATGCGGGCGCCGTGCCCGGTGCTTTATCCGCTACGGCCGGTACTGCGCTGGCGAACGGCGCCGGTGCGGGCGAGCGCTGGGTGCATCTGTATGGTGCCACCATCCTGTTGCTGGTAATCCTGCCGCGCCTGGTGCTGGCCGGATTCGCCGGGCTGCGTGCAGGCCGCCTGGCGCGGCGCTTCCCGCTCGACCTCGAACACCCATACTTCCGCAAGCTGGCCGACAGCATCGGCGCCGGTACCGCGGCCGTGCTGCGCGTGCTGCCCTACAGCTTCACGCTCGACGAAGCGCGCGACCGCGGGCTGTGGACGGTCGCCGCGATGGCGCTGGGCGCCCAGGCACGCGTGCTGCTGCGCCCGACCGTGCCCTACGGCGAAGAGCCGAAGGAAGCACTGCAGGCGGCGCTGCAGGATGCGCGCTTCGATGAAGCCGGCGTCACCGTGACCGCCGCCCTGTTCAATCTCGCCGCCACGCCGGAAAAGGAAAACCATGGCGCCTTCCTCGATTACCTCGGCCGCAACAGCAAGCGCGGCGTGGCCGTGCTGCTGGACGAATCCGGCATGCTTGAACGCGCCGCCGGCCAGGCCGGCGCCGAGGCGCGCATTGCCGAGCGCATTGCCCTGTGGCGCCAGTTCTGCAGCTTCCACGGCACCGCCGCCACGGTGGTGAACCTCCTGCAACCCGAGCGCCACCCGATCGAACTCGGGGCCGGCCTTGCCCTGCCGGAGTTGCGATGAACGAGGCGCCAGTCAAGATCCAGTTTGCGCTGGTATCGCATACGAATAACGGCAAGACCACGCTGGCTCGCACAATGACCGGCGTGGACGTGGGCGAGGTGCGCGACGCCGCCCACGTGACCACCTTTGCCGAAGCGCATCCACTGTTGACCAGCCCGGCCGGCGACACCCTGTTATTGTGGGATACGCCCGGCTTTGGCGATTCGGTGCGCCTGCTCAAGCGCCTGGCAATGGCGGGTAACCCGATCGGCTGGTTCTTGCGTGAAGTGTTCGACCGCTACCGCGACCGTCCGTTCTGGCTGAGTCAACAGGCTTTGCGCGCCGCCAAGGATGAGGCGGATATCGTGCTCTACCTCGTCAATTCAGCGGAACCTCCGGGCGACGCCGGCTATCTACCAGCAGAGATGAATATCCTCGAATGGCTGGGCAAGCCGGTGGTCGTGCTGCTCAACGGAATGGGGCCGCCGCGCCCGGGCGCCCAGGAAACCGCGGAGGGGCAAGAGTGGAAGCAGCACCTGGCACGCTTCCCCGTGGTACGCGATGTGCTGGCGCTGGACGCGTTTGCACGATGCTGGGTGCACGAGCATGTGTTCTACGAAGCGGTGGCGCCGCTGGTCGAGCCGGACAAGCAAGCCGGCTATGCCCGCCTGCGCGCCGCCTGGGAAGCCGGCAACCGCCAGCGCTATGCCAGTGCCCTGCGCATGACGGCCGAGCAGGTCGCCAGCGCGGCGCGCGACAGCGAAGCAGTGCCGCAGGCCGGGCGTGGCGTGGTGCGCAGCGCGCTCAAGGCCGTTGGTTTGGGCAAGGACGAGCAAAAGCGGCAGGAAGCGGCCATGGCGGCGCTGGTCGAGCGCCTGAATGGGGAGATCAACAAGACGACGATGCGCATGCTGGTGTTGCACAAGGTCGACCCGGGCGAGGCGGAAACGATCAATGCCCGCGTGCGTGAAAACTTCGCGGTACGCGCACCGATCGACAAGGCCCAGGCCGGCCTGCTCGGCGCGGTGGTATCGGGTGCGGCCACCGGCTTGTCGGCCGACCTGATGGCGGGCGGACTCACGCTCGGCGGCGGGGCGCTGCTGGGCGCGATCGTCGGTGGACTCACGGCGGCAGGCGCCGCCTGGGGCTTCAACCAGCAGTCCGACCGCAACGAGGCGGCGGTGCAGTTCGCCGACGCCTTTTTGCAAACGCTGCTGGTGGGCGCCGTGCTGCGCTACCTGGCGGTGGCGCACTTCGGCCGTGGGCGGGGGAACTATGTGGCAAGCGAGGCGCCTGCCTTCTGGCAGGCGGAAGTCGAGGAAGCCGTGAAGGCGCAGGGCGGCGATCTGCCTGCCTTGTGGCGTACGGTGCGCGCCGCCCCGGGTACCGAAGCGGCGCTCGAAAGCGTGCATGCCGTGGTGACGCGGGTAACCGACGCCACCCTGGCCAGGCTGTATCCCGGTGTGCGGCTCGGCGGAGCCGACGTGCGGCCCCACCCTGCGGCACAGCCGGAAGCTGTCAGCGGAACTGGTACTGCGCGCTGACGCCCAGCACCCAGTTGCGGCCGGGCGCCGGTTCGTAGAAGCGGCGGTTGCTGTCGCCGACGATCACCGAGCCGACGTAGTCGCGGTCGAACAGGTTGTTCAGGCGCGCAAACTGCTTGAAGCGCCACTGGCCGACTTCCTGGCGCGCCTGCACGCGTGCGTTGACGATACCGTAGCCCGGCGCCGGCGCGGCGGCGTTGGCATCGTCCGGATGCACCTTGCCCGTGGCGAGCGTTTCCAGCGCGGCACCCAACTTGCCGTCGGTGGCAGTCCAGCCGAGTTCGCCATACAGGCTGGCGCGAGGCACGCCGGGCAGGCGGTTGCCGGATGGGATCGTGCCGAAGCCGTCTTCGTACACGGCACGCAGCACGTTGGCGGCAACGCGTGCGTTCAGGCCGGGGCCGAAGCGCGTATCGAAGGAAAGTTCGACGCCGCGGCGCAGGGTGTCGCCGGCATTCCGGTAGCTGGTGCGGCCGCCGCTCGAGGCGTCGACCGTGAGTTCGCCATCGGTGCGCACCTGGAACAGGGCGAGGTCGAGACGCGAATCGGCGCCAAGCATGGTTTTCAATCCGGCCTCGAGGTTGGTGCTGCGGCTTGGGCGCAGGCCGAAGTTGAAGCCGCCGCCCGTGCCTGAATAGAACAGTTCGTTCAGCGTGGGTGTCTCGAAGCCGCGGGCGGCGCTGGCATACACGTTCAGGTTCGGCGTCAATTTGTAGAGGGCGCCAAGCACAGGCGCGGTGCCGCTGTAGTCGACGCCGCCGCTGTCGTTGCCGTTACTCAGGAAGTCGTCGCTTACATCCACGTCGAGCGAGGTGCGGCGCAGCCCGGCGGTCAGCACCCACCGGCCGCCTTCCCATTCGGTTTGCACATACGGGTCGAGGCTGGACAGGTCGTTCTGTTCGTCGCGGCGCAGGCGGCCGCGTACGCCGAACTGGTCGCCGACAAAGTTTTCGTAGCCTTGGCGCGAATCCTTCGAGCTGGCGTATTCCAGGCCGACTGTCGTGCGCAGGGTACCGCCGGCCAGTGTACGGACGTCGCGCCAGTTGAGGTCGACGCCATGGAAATCGCGGTCGAAGTCGACCACGCCGCCCGAATGCGTTGCCGGCGCCTGGAAGGCACGCGAGAAGGACTGGTACTGGATCACCTCTCGGTTGCCGCCATACAGGGTAAATTGCAGCCGGTTGGTGCCGAAGTTCTGCTGCCATTGCAGGCCGGCTTGCTGATGGTCGATGCTCTTGCGCGTATCGTAGCGGTCGGCAAAGGTACGCTGTGGCGATTGCGTATCGCTCGTATCGATTTCGCCGGCGCGCGGATCGCGTTGGAAGGTCGCCCAGGTAATGCCGAGCGGGTCTTGCGTATCGCGCTGGTGCAGCGAGTTGGCGACGACGGTCAGTTTGCCATCCTTCGAGAGCGGCACGGTCAGCTTGGCATAGCCTTGCTCGCGTTTGGCTGCGCTATGTGCACGGTAACCGTCGGTCTCGAAGCGCGAGGCGTCGAGCACGTAGCCGATCTTGCCGGCCTGGCCCGAGGCATTCAAATCATATTTGTGCATGCCGTCGCTGCCCGCGATGGCGCTGAATTCCACTTCCGGCGGCCCCTTGCCGTCGCGGGTGAACAGCTGTACCACGCCGCCCGAGTGATTTCCGTACAAGGCGGAGAAGGGACCGCGCAATACTTCGATGCGTTCCGCCATGTCCAGGTTGAAAGTCGCTGCCTGGCCCTGGCCATCCGGCATGGTCGCAGGAATGCCGTCGGTAATCAGACGCACACCGCGTACGCCGAAGGCAGAACGGGCGCCGAAGCCCCGCGATGAGATCTGCAAATCCTGGGCGTAGTTCTGGCGGTTCTGTACGACCACGCCCGGAATGGCGACCAGTGCCTCGGACAAATTGACGCGCGGCTGGTTATCACGAATGCGCGCCGCATCCACGACGTCGATCGCAGCGGGAAGGTCGAAGCTTGCCTGTTCTGCGCGACTGCCGGTCACGACGACCACCGATACCGGAGTCTGTTGCACCTCCGGCGCCTGAGCAAATGCCGTTGTGGAAAGAGAGGCCAGCAGCGCCGGAACGAGTTTAAGACGGGCAGGGCAGGTAAGCATTGCAGAGTTGGTATGTTGATGAGTTGGCAATCATAGTATGTCTTGCTGAAGAGCGTCGCCGCGATTGCGGTACTGCCGCAAGAAAGGCCTTGCCAGGCAGGCCAGGCATTTGCTATAGTTCGGTCCCTCGCGAAAACGACAACGAAATCAAGTAGTTGACGGCTGT
>DAMABW010000365.1:0-4995 GCA_031999925.1 Massilia sp.
GACGTTGACGGCCGGGTAGCGCTCCAGGAAGCGGCCGATCATCGCGCTCATGCCGAGGTTGGCGAAGTCGGCCGGCAGCGAGATGCGCAGGCGGCCGCTGGGCGCGGCCTGGCGGTGCTGGGCCAGAGCGCCGGCGGCTTCCGCTTCTTCGGCCACCTTGCGCGCATGTTCGAGCAGGCTGGCGCCGAACTCGGTGACGACGAGCTTGCGCGTGGTCCGCTGCAGCAGGCGCTCGCCCAGGCGCGCTTCCAGCAGGGAGATGCGGCGCGAGACGGTGGACTTGGGCAGGTTCACGCGCGCGGCGGCCTGGCTGAAGCTGCCGGCCTCGACGATGCGGGCGAAAAGCAGCAGGTCATTCGGTTCGACTTCCATGGGATTGTTCCACTGGCTGAATAATGTTATCCATTCTAGCGGCTTCCGGATTGTTTTTGGAATGGTTAAAGTAGACCCATCGAAACACAAACCCACTAGAACAAGGAAGACGCCATGAACATCCTGCAAATCACCTCCAGCCTGCGCGGCGAACAATCGGAATCGAACCGCGTTGCCAACAGCATCGTCAGCAAACTGGTCGCCGCCAACCCGGCTGCCACCGTTGTCACCCGCGACCTGGCACGCCAGCCGCACCCGCAGCTCGACGAAGCGGCCCTGGGCGCCCTGTTCACCCCGGTTGAATCGCGCACTGCCGAGCAGTCGGCCCGCGTGGCCCTGGACGACGCCCTGATCGCCCAGGTGCAGGCCGCCGACGTGGTGGTGATCGGCGCGCCGATGTACAACTTCGGCATCCCGGTGCAGCTGAAAAGCTGGTTCGACGCGATTGCCCGCGCCGGCGTCACCTTCCGCTACACCGAGAACGGTCCGGAAGGCCTGCTGAAGGGTAAGAAAGTGTTCATCGCCACCGCCCGCGGCGGCGTCTACCCAGCGGATGCGGACCCGCAAGTGCCGTTCGTGCGCATGCTGCTGAACTTCCTGGGCATGACCGACCAGACCTTCGTCTACTCGGCCGGCCAATCGATGGGCCCGGACGCAGCGGCAAAAGGCCAGGCGGAAGCCGACGCCACCGTCGCAGCGGCACTGGCGTAATCCAGTCAAGTAGTAACCCAGCCGCTCAGGCGGCGCAAGCAAAGGAGAAGATGATGACTGCAACGATTCAAACCCAGGGCGTGAGCAAGGCGCGTGGCGTCGAGCGCGTGATCGCCGGCCAGTACGTGATGGACGGCGCGGGCGTGAAGATCAACCGCGTCCTCACCAACACCCTGCAGCGCCGCCTCGACCCGTTCCTGATGCTCGACGCCTTCGGCAGCGACAAGGCGGGCGACTACATCGCCGGCTTCCCGGAGCACCCGCACCGCGGCTTCGAGACCGTTACCTACATGCTGGCCGGGCGCATGCGCCACCGCGACAGCGCCGGTAACGAGGGCCTGGTCACCGACGGCGGCGTGCAGTGGATGACGGCCGGGCGTGGCGTGATCCACTCCGAGATGCCCGAGCAGAACGAAGGCCTGATGGAAGGCTTCCAGCTATGGCTGAACCTGCCGGCGAAGGACAAGATGATGGCGCCGTGGTACCGCGACATCCCGAACGAGCAGGTGCCGCGCTTCACCCTCGATTCCGGCGCGACGGTGCAGGTGATCGCCGGTTCCAGCCACGGCGTGGCGGGCGCGGTGCAGCGCGACGGCACCGAGCCGCTGTACCTGGACATCGAGCTGCCGGAGGGCGCCAGTTTCGAGCAGCTTATTCCGGCCGGGCACAACGCCTTTATCTATGTGTTCCGTGGCGAAGCGGTGGTGGCCGGCAAGGGCGTACCGCAAACGCGCATGGCGATCTTCGACAATGCCGAAGGCGCCGATGGCGTGGTGGTCAAGGCCGCGAAGCCGACCCGTTTGCTGCTGATCGCGGGCCGGCCATTGAAGGAACCGATCGCGCAGTACGGTCCCTTCGTGATGAATACCCAGGCCGAGCTGCAGCAGGCGGTCGAGGACTTCCGCTCCGGGAAATTCGCAGCCTGAACGCCTGGACGCACCCATGGCGTCGTTGCATCGTCTCGCCGTACTAGCGTACTGTCTTCGCCGATGCGCCTTGCCCTGGATGCGGCCAGACGTTCAGCATAAAGGTTCATGCGTGGGCGGGCGGTCGTTCGATCGCCCACTGCGCTTTCGATTACACTCACGGCATGTCTACACCGTACTCCTTCCAGCCATGCCGCTGATGCCCATCGTGCTCGACCTGCTCTCCAAGGCCAGCCACGCGCTCGGCTTCGAGACCATCGACCGCTTCCCCAAGCACCATGCCTACGCGCGCACGCGCTGGGACCGGGCCTATTTCGACATCGCTTCCGACCTGAAGCCCGACGCCATCGAGCGCGCGTTGTGCGATTCGATCGCCAACACGCCGTCGGTCTTCGCCCACATCGTCAATCCGACGCCCGCCATGCAGCGCACCCTGCTCGCCGTGATCGACACCCGCCTGCGCCTCAGCTGCAGCGCGCCGCTCGACCTGGTGGCGCTGCTGGTCGAGGCCTACACCAGCCCGTACACGCTGGAAGCGCGCCCCGGCCTGCGCGCCGCCATCGACGCCACGCGGGGCCAGGAGATGCGCGAGCGCGTGCATGCCACGCTGGCCTTCCTCCGCGCCATGCCGGCCGCCTTCGACGTCATCGAAGCACGGGACTGAAAGCGGGCCGCGCCAGGTTGCTTGGCACGTAGCGTTCGCGCAGGCGCATGAAAGGCGTCTCAACCAGCACGTACAGCAGCCAGCCGGCCAGCACCGACAAGGCCAGCAGGACGACGATGGCCACCATCGACGCCGGTCCATAACCAAGGCCGGCCAGCCATTCGGCGCCCAGCGCGCTGACGCCGCGGTGGGTCAGGTAGATGGCATACGACCACAGGGCCAGGCTGGCCGCGCCGGGCACGCGCAAGTCGCGCAGCAGCGAACCTTCCGACAGCGCCGACAGGATCAGCAAGCCGAAGCCCAGGCCCAGCGCCGGCAGGCCGAATACCGTCACCGCGAAGCCGTAGCGCTCGTCGAGGAAGCACCAGAACGCCACGCCGATGATGGCGATGCCAGCCGCCAGCGCCGCATTTCCCTGCCGGGTGAGCACGGCCCAGACGCCGGGATGGCGGTTCTTCAGCAACGCCAGCGCCACGCCGGCCACCAGTTCGTCGAGCCTGCATAAGCTAGAGTAATAAATGAGCTTGTAATAGAAGTAAGTCCCATACTTGTTGCCGTCGACGTGGGCACTCCACAAGTCGGCGCGCAGCAACATGCCGCCCACGACCACCAGTGCGATCGCGATCCAGGCCACGGCGATGCGCCAGCGCAGCGCGGCGCCGATCATGGCCAGCGCCGGCAGCAGTAAATAAAACTGTTCCTCGATGGCGAGCGACCAGCTGTGCGAAAAACCGGTCCCCGGCGGCAGGCCGAGGTTCTGGGTGAAGCTGAGGTAGCGCCACAGCGGCAGCAGGTCGGCATGTTCGCGCCAGGCCGGCCACAGGAAGTACAGCGCCAGCACCACCCAGAAGTTGGGCAGCGTGCGCAGCAGGCGCCGGGCGTAGAAATGCTTCAGCGAGAGGCCATGTTCGGTACCCAGGGCCTTGAAGATCTGGTTGCCGATCAGGTAGCCCGACAGGGCGAAGAACAGATCGACGCCGGTCCAGCCGATGCGTCCGACCCAGCCGAAGGTGTGGTCGTCGTTCGACACGAACAGGGTGTAATGGTGCAGCACCACCAGCGTCACGGCCAGCGCGCGCAGGGTGTCGAGTCCGTTCACACGTAGACTGCGACGTGCACTGGCTGGAAAATTCATCGGTCAAAAGGAAGGTGCAAAGGTGGCGCATGATGCCACGCTCTCCGCCACGGCAGCCAGCGTTTACCGATAAAATAACGCCACCGATATTTCTTTGGATCACCATCGCATGCGCTCCGACCGTCCTTTCCAGTTTAAATCCGTCACCTATACCGGCCTCGGCCAGGGTCCGCGCGTCATCATCATGGGCGCCACCCACGGCAACGAAATCTGCGGCACCGAGGCGATCAAGCGCGTGATGGCGGAGCTCGACAGCGGCGACCTGCGCATCGCCGCCGGCAGCGTGACCTTTGTCCCGATCGTGAATCCCCTCGCCTACCAGAAGAACGAGCGCAACGGCGACCGCAACCTGAACCGCAATCTGTTCCCGAAGGACGATCCGCAGGACTTCGAGGACCAGGTCGCCAACTGGCTGTGCCCATTGCTGGCCCAGCACGACGTGCTGCTCGACCTGCACTCGTTCAACGCCACCCACGGCGAGCCTTTCGTGATGGTGGGCCCGCCGGACAACGACGGCGAACTCGAACCGTTCCGGCACGCCGAGCAGGAACGCGCACTCGCGCGGCGCCTGGGCGTGCGCCGTTTCGTGACCGGCTGGATGGCGGCCTATGGCGGCGGCGTCAAGCGCCGTTCGCGCGGGAATGCGGCTGAACTGGAAACCGTGCTGCGCTACGGCGTCGGCACCACCGAATACATGCGCACCACCGGCGGCTATGCGCTGACCCTGGAATGCGGCCAGCACCTCGATCCGCGTGCGCCGGAAGTGGCCTACCGCGCCATCATGAACACCCTCGCCTTTTTGAAGCTGATCGACGCGCCGGAACCGGAACCGGTCCCGTTCGACGAAATGGAAGCGCTGCAGATGGTCGTGGTGCATGACAAGCAGGATGCCGCCGATGCGTTCAGCCGTACGTGGGCCAGCTTCGACCCGGTGATCGAGGGCGAGCAGATCGGCACGCGCGCCGACGGCACGCCGGTGGTGGCCGAGTTCGGCGGACGCATCCTGTTCCCGGACGCCAAGGCCAACGCCAACTCGGAGTGGTACTACCTGACCCGTCCGAATCCAGAGTTCGGCCGCTGAGTCGGCCGCTGATCCGTACAAATTTGTCCGGCGCCAGCGCCATCCGGCGAGTGCGGCTAGAATCTGATCAGGCATACAAGTCCACCTCACACAGGAGAACAGGATG
>DAMABW010000366.1:0-4981 GCA_031999925.1 Massilia sp.
TCGGCCCGGGATCACTTTCTTCACATAGGTCGAGGTGTGGCGGTAGGGGCGGGTGGCGATGTAGGGCAGGATGCCGGTCTTCCACATGTCGTCGTCGCCGCCGCCGTTTTCGCGTACGTCGATCACCAGGTTCGACACGCCGGCTGCGCGCATTCGGGTAAAGGCATCCTTGGCGAACGCATAAAACGTGTCCTTGTCCGGCCAGCCGAACCCATTGATCGTCAGGAGCGCGGTATGCTTGCCCAGCAGTTCGAAGCGGTAGACCTTGTCGAAATCCGCGGCGTCCGCACCCACCAGCAGTTCCGGCAACGCGCTGCTGGCAGGAATGCCGACCTGCCTGCCGTTCTGCACCAGGGTGTAGCCGGCCGGGGCGCCGTAGGCTTTCCAGTAATAGAACCAGAAGCGGCGCGACAGCACCTCGGCCCGGAACGCCGCCGTGTCGCCGTGGACCAATCGCAGCAGTTCCTGCACCACCTGGCTCGCCGGCACGCCGTTGACCTGCTCGATGCGCGTGCGCGCCAGCGGGCTCGGTTTGCCGCCCAGCTCGGCGCGGATGAACAGGTCGCCGTCAAGTGTCACCCGTACCTCGTAGGGGAAGAAGCCGCCACCGCCAGCCAAGTGCGCCTTGACCTGCTGGTCGCGTGCCGGCTGGAACACACCCAGGTGGGCGTCGGCAAATGGCGGATTCAGTTGCGCCAGCACGCGCCAGGCGGCATCGCGGTCCATCGGCGCCGAGAGCTGCGCCTGCACCGTGTCCAGGGCCGCTTCCAGCCGGGCCGGCGCGATCGTGATGGCGGGATCGGGATGGATCTCGGCGATCGTCTGGCGGATGAATTGCACGTCCTGCCGGAGTTGCTCGGGCGTCAGCACAGGTTCGGCTGCATGCGCGGCCGCGTGAGCAGCGCCTGCCAGTACGCCGATGGCCAGGAAGCGGAGGACCTGTCGCATGGAAGCTCTCGTGTTGTAAAAACAGCTATTGTATAGCTGAGCACGATGGCCGGCGCAGGTGCTGTTTCAGCGAGCGGCGTGCCAGGGAGAGCGACGACAGAAGCGGGATGGCGTAGTCACTTCAGAGCGTGTTTATACAGTCCGTCCGCTCGCGCTTCTTGCCGCCACGGTAGTCCGTGGCGATGTGCTGGTAGCACTGGAATTCGCCTTCGGTGTTGTACATCGGCGATACGTCGTATTCGCGCTGGATGACGAGCTTGCCCTTGTTCCAGCAATGCTGCGCCCAGTAGATGTCCGCGGCGCCGCCTTTCCAGGTACTGGTCACGCAGTTCTGGTTCTCCGGATCGAGGTCCAGTCCGCCCAGAGCCGAAAGGTCCTTGTGCAAGATGAATCGTTTCTTCCTGGAGTCGTACAGGAAGGCGTCGACGCTTTCGTTGCCGATCGCGGCCATGTCGGCGGTCACGACCAGATCCGGGCAACCGTCGCGATTGAAATCCCTGTCGCTGCGCAGCGATTCGCTGTTGCCGTACTCGTTCGTCAGATTGTCCAGCACTTGCACGATCTTGCCCGAGGCATCCCTGATCCGTACGCTGCCGATGGAGGGTTCGGCCTTGTCCTTGGGGACCCACTCGAACGTCAGCGCGGATGTGCCCGCTGGGCTGCACCAGGGATTCTCCGCCCAGGCAGACATGCACCAGCAGCACAGCATGGCAATCGATAAGCGTTTCCACAGCACCTGTTCGTCTCCTGATGGGCTAGTGCTTCGCATCCCCGTCGTGGTCGTCCTGTAACGCGCGCTCGAGCTGCTTCTCGAAGGTCTTGCGATCGCGCGCGTTGGTGTAGAGCATCCAGCCGATGGCGCACAGCGCCAGGACCGAAAACAGGGCAACCGGAATCATGGCAGCGCGTCCGCCTCAGCCCACCAGCACTTCGCTGATCTGGATGATCGGCTTCTGGTTGGTGTAGTTCGGAATGTCGCCCATGATTTCCTGCGTATGCGGGCCGAAGCCGCTCTGGAAGGCCTCGACCGAATCGCAGAACAAATGGCCCATGGCGATGTAGGGCGCGTTCTTGTCCGCCGAACCGGAAGGAAGTGCGCGATCGACCGTGTAGTACTTGCAGTAGTCTCCCATCAGTTCCTTTACCATCGGCATGTGCTTGTCGCGGTAATACGCTTCGTCGAAATGGGCGTCGGGGCCGTTCGGGTACATCACGCTTACCTTGATCATCGCTGCCTCCTATTTTCGGTGACTGAAGTGGATGAACTCATCGTGCCGCCATGCGCCGCACTTTGCAAGTCTTACCTGAGCGTTGTCTTTCTGTCGCACAGGAGCGGCTAGCCTGCAAAGAACTACTTGCCGTAGCGATCTGCTGCTAATATTTCCTCAGTGCATTAATTAGCGTCGTCATCCGTCAGGCAAGGAGAAACCATGGAACGTCTCGACCGGCTGGAAGCAGTCCAGTCGATGCTGCTCGAAATCGGGCAGACCTCGACCAGTTGCAGCGATATCAGCGAATTCATCCGCGCCGTGCACCGCGCGCTGGGCCGCATCATGTATGCGGCCAATTTCTACGTGGCGCTATCGGACCGCGACGAAGGCACCGTGCGCTTCGTCTATTTCGTCGACGAATCCGATGAAGGCCCGGAGCTGAACCAGCCGGTGCGCCTGGCATCCCCGGACGAGTCGCCCACCGCCTGGGTCATCCTGAACGGGCAGTCCCTGGTGTTGACGGCCGACGATTTCCGCGCGCGCGAGCAGGATGGCACGAGTTATGGCGCCGGCAGCGCCGCCGAGCACTGGATGGGCTGCCCACTGCTCGACCAGCAGCACCTGCCGCTGGGCGCCATCGTGATCCAGAGCTATACCCCCGAGCACACCTACAGCGACGAAGACCAGGCGCTGTTTGCGGTGATCGCCAACCACGTGTCGGTGGCGCTGCAGAGCCTGCAAAGCATGGACCGCCTGGAACGCGCCGTGCAGGAACGCACCGCGCGCCTGGCGCACGAAATGGCCGAGCGGCGCCGCGCCGAGCAGGTGCAGCACGCGCTGTACCAGATCGCGAACTTGTCGGCCAGCGCCCTCGACACCGACGCTCTGACGGCCAGCCTGCACCGCATCATCGGCGAACTGATGGTGGCCGAGAATTTCCTGATCGGCTTGTATCACTCGGAAGCCGAGGAATTCAGCATCCCGTATTTCGTCGACCAGAAGGATGCCGAGGCGCCGGTCAAGCGCTTCCCCTATGGCAAGGCGATGTGCTCCTACCTGCTGCAATCGAAGCAGGCCCAACTGCACGACGCCGGCAGCTTCGCGCGCCTGGTGGCGAGCGGGCAGGTGAAGGAACCGCTGGGTAATGCCGACATCGCCAGTTGGATGGGGGCGCCGATGCTGGTGCACGACAAGCCGCACGGCGTGCTGATCGTGCAGAGCTACGACCCGGCCGTGGTCTACACCAAGGCCGACCTCGACCTGCTTGCCTTCATGGCCAGCCACGTTGCGGTGGCGATTGCCCGCATGCAGGCCGACCGCAAGCTGCGCACCACCAAGGAATTGCTGGAAGAGCAGAACGCGGCCCTGAATACGGCCCTGACCCAGTTGCAACAGGCGCAGGGCGAACTGGTGCGCCAGGAAAAGCTCGCCTCGCTGGGCGGGCTGGTGGCCGGCGTTGCCCACGAAATCAACACGCCGCTTGGCATTTGCGTCACGGCCACCAGCCACTTGGTCGAAGAATTGCGCCTGACGCGCGAGGAGTTGGCGAACGGCGAAATGACCGAAGACAGCCTGAGCAATTTCTTCGACATCGTCGACCAGTCGCTGCGCATCATGACCACCAACACCCAGCGCGCGGCGGCCCTGGTGCGCTCCTTCAAGCAGGTGGCGGTGGACCAGTCCTCGGGCGATATCCGCAGCTTCAACCTGCGCAATTACCTGAACGAAGTGCTGCTTTCGCTGCAGCCGAAACTGAAGGGCCGGCCGGTGAAGGTGGAGGTCGATTGCCCGCATGACCTGGTGCTGGACAGTTATCCTGGCGCCGTCTCGCAGATCGTCACCAACATGGTCGTCAATTCCCTCGTGCACGGTTTCGAGCGCGAGCAGGCGGGCAACATTGCGATTCGCGCTGCGCTGGATGGCGAGATGGTGTCGTTCACCTACACCGACGATGGCGCCGGCATGGACAAGGAGTCGCTGGATAAACTGTTCGACCCTTTCTTTACGACCAAGCGCGGTAGCGGCGGCAGTGGATTGGGGGCGCACATCCTGTTCAACCTGGTGACGGGCGCGCTGGGCGGCACGGTGCATGTGGAAAGTGCGCCGGGGCAGGGGCTGCGTTATGCGTTGCGCTTCCCGCGCAGCATGCGGGCGGAGAAGCTGGCGGCGTAGCGAGTCGCATCGAACGCATGAATGACACGGAACGCCTCGCATCAGCCACGTTTTGTTAATCAGAAAATCGCTTACACTGAAACGCATGACCAGCCTGGTGGATTCTCGATTCATCGCGCAATCCACCTGACTCAAAACAGACAATATTTGCGAAGGCGGACCGATGTCGCGAGTGCTCCTATACACCATCCTTGGCTGCGCACTGGCGCCGCTGAATGCTCTTGCTGATTGGGATTACCCAGTAGCGGCTCAGCTGGCAATGTATGACGCAGTCGAAACGCGTTGCGGTTCGGTCGATCAGGCCACCTTACGGAAGAAATACGCGGACATGCTCATGCGTTTCACGCCGGAGGAACGATCCGGGATGACAAAAGACCGGCAATCGGCTCAATACCGCGAAGTGTTGACTGAAGCCAGTAAAGAACTTGATAAGGAAATTGCTGCAGCCGGCAAAGGCGGCGAAACCGAAGTCTGTAAAAAAATAATACAGAACATGTAGAAGGCAAGCGTACTGCCGCTTATTGTCATGTACAGCAGATGGAGGGCGAACCGGGCTTTCATCCTCAATCTACTTCATCCTTCCAGCATGATGAAGCGATCTGAATGACGTCTGTAACCGATCAAAAGCGGACATAGGTATTGCCAGGCTC
>DAMABW010000367.1:0-4978 GCA_031999925.1 Massilia sp.
CTTGAAAGGCGCGGCCTTGTATCCGGGGTCATGGAGCGAGTGGAGCAGCGATCCTTCTCGGCCAGTTGCAACGGACTCATGATCCGTAGGGTGGACCGGGCCGCGCAGGCACCTGTGTCCACGCGGTCGTACCGCCGCGCTCCCTACCGCTTCGCGAAGCGCTTCGACTATCTGCCGTTCTACAGCGTGGACTCGGGAGTCCACCCTACCAAACCGCAGGGTGGGTTCTCGGTTCATACATGGTGGGTTCAAGAACCCACCCTACGCGCGTTTGAACAGGCCGGGATACAGCTCGACCAGGCCATCATCGTCGACGCGTAAATCCGCCCTGAAATCGCTGCCCAGGCTCTCGAAGCGGTACGCATTCATGGCCAGCCGCGTATACGCCTGCCCGGCCTTCTCCACCTTCAATTCGGGAATCCACACCCAGGCCACGTCGATGACCTGGCGCTCGCCGAGCGAGTCGCCCAGGCGCCGTATCGGCAAGGTGTTCGTGAAGCAGCTGGCCGTCAGGTCGATGTCGATGCACCCTTCCAGCGCCTCGATGACCGCGCCGCCCGCATCGCGCCACTGCCCGTCGCCATCGGCAAACAATTCGAGATGCCCGGTGCCGGCCACGTCGACGATGGCGTGCCGCACGCGCCAGGACGCATCGCAGGCGATGCGGTAGCTGGCGCCGTAGCGCCCGCCGATCACCACGCCCTGCGCGATGATCCCGTCATTGGTCTGGCGAAGGACCAGGTGTTCGAGACCGGAGCCGGTCTCGGGAATCCAACGATAGCTGTTCATGGCAAGCCCCTCGCATCAAGTGCGGCCGGGCCTGCCTCAATGCATCAGCGCCCGGTCAGGAAGAGCACAATGATAACGCCAAGTCCAATCAACAGCACCTGCGGCACCGATTCCTTGACGGTCGCGCGCCGCTGCATCTGCGGCATCAGATCGCTCACGGCAATGTAGATGAAACCCGACGACGCGAACACCAGCACGTAGGGAATCAGCCCGCTGGCACGGTCCAGCGTGAAGTAGCCGAGCAGGCCGCCGGCCACGGCGAGCAAACTGCACAGCAAATTGAAGATGTAGGCGCGCATGCGCGAGAAGCCGGCATTGAGCAGCACGATGAAGTCGCCGATCTCGGTCGGGATCTCGTGCGCGACGATCGCCAGCGCGGTGACGATGCCCAACTCGGGGTTGGCGAGGAAGGCCGCGGCGATCAGGATGCCGTCGGTGAAGTTGTGCATGCCGTCGCCGATCAGGATCATCCAGCCCGATTTACCGGCCTCTTTCGCATCATGGCCGTGGGCGTGGTGGTGGCCGTCGCCCTCATGGTGGTGCGAGTGGCGCAGCAGCGCCAGCTTTTCCAGCATGAAGAAGGTGAGCAGGCCAGCCAGCAGGGTTGCGAACAGCTTCTGCGGACTCGCGCCCGAATCGAAGGCTTCCGGCAAGGCGTGCAGCAGCGAGGTCGACAGCATGATGCCGACGGACAGGCTCACCAGCCGCTCCACCATCTTGGAGAGCAGCGTGAATGAAAACAGGGCCGCGGCTGAAATGCTGACGACGCCGGCAAAGGCGGTCGCCGTCAGGATGGAGATGAGAATCGGGTCGATTTGAAGCCTCTTGTTCTGGACGTGCTGCGTGCGGCAAACCGGGCATTGTACCGCTCCCGGCCGCAGCGCGCAGTTTTACGGTCCAGCTTGTGCTCAGACTCAGGCCACGCCGTGCTTGGCGAACCAGTTCAGCGCACGCTTCCAGCCATCCTTGGCATCGGCTTCGTTGTAGCTCGGACGGTAATCCGCATGGAAGGCATGGCCCGAATTCTGGAACACGACGATCTCGGAACGGCTGTTGCCCTTGGCCAGCTCGGTCTTCATGCGCTCGACCGACTCCAGCGGAATGCCGGTGTCCTTGCCGCCGTACAGGCCCAGGACCGGCACCTTCAGGCCTTGCGCCACGTCGACCGGGTGCTTCGGCGAGTTCGCCGTGGTGTCGCCGACCAGGCGGCCATACCAGGCCACGCCGGCCTTGACCTTCGGGTTGTGCGCCGCGTACAGCCAGGTGATGCGGCCGCCCCAGCAAAAACCCGTGATGCCCAGGCGCTCGATGTCGCCGCCGCGCTGCCTGGCCCAGTTGACCACCGTGTCGAGATCCGACATGACCTGAGCGTCCGGGGTCTTCGAGATGATGTCCCTCATCAGGTCGGCGATGTTGGCGATCTTGGTCGGGTCGCCCTGGCGCACGAACAGGTCCGGCGCGATGGCCAGATAGCCGGCCTTGGCGAAGCGGCGCGCCACGTCCTTGATATGCTCGTGCACTCCGAAGATTTCCGAGATCACCAGCACCACCGGCAGGTTCGAGCGCCCTTCCGGCTGGGCGCGGTAGACCGGGACGTCCTGGCCGTTGATGACGATGATGTGGTCGCCGGCGGACAAGCCACTGGTGTCGGTCTGGATCATGGATTGCGCCATGACCGGCAGGGTCGCGGCGGCGAAACCGCTGCCGACGGCCGCCTTCAGGAACACGCGGCGGTCGACGCCGTCTTCGAACGCGGTCTTGGAAACCAGGCTGTCGCCGTCTTGTACGAGGTCCTTCATGTGCATCCCTTTCGGTCATGAGTTGTAAGGCTGACTATCTTACAGTGACATGGATGCGCGTGCATGCCCGAGCGTGCTCGTGTCCGGAAGAGCGTCCCGGGCAGCCTTCCTACCGGATCTCGTCGCGCAGGGCCCGGCCGATGTCGGTCATGACGCCGTGTGCGCACACCTCGGTCAGCCCGCCCGCGATCCTGTGCGCCACGCCGCCCGCTTCCGCCGTGACGATGAAGCCGACCCGCGCCGCGACCCGCCGCTTGTGGTTGGCCAGCATGGCCACCGAATTCGTCATCGCATTCGCCGCCGCCGCCGCGCCCACGACCATCGGGCTGCCGGCGGCCACGTAGCCGCTTAGCGGGATTTCCAGCGCGTTGTCGAAGGCATTCTTGATCACCAGGCGATGAATGTCTTCGTGACGCAGGAACTGCTTCGTCTGCAGCACCGTGATGCCCTCGGCATTCACCAGCAACCCGGTGTCGTAGGCATGCCGCCCTTCGGCGCCCTTGCGCAGGATCCAGCGGCTGAGCCAGCGGTAGCACAGGAACCAGGCATAGAAGAACAGCCCGGCCATGACCAGCGTGAGCAGGCCGCCGATCAGCTTGACGAAGCCCTCGCCGAACATGGACAGCAGGCCGAGAACGACCGAACCGAAGATGCCGCCGACGATGGCCGCCACGGCGTACGCCGGAAATGCAGCCAGGAACAGGCGCGCGAAGGAAAAGCCCGCGTCCGGGGACGTCGCCGGCACGATGCGGAAGGTCACGCCGTCGGGGCCGACGGACTTGGTATAGGAAGCGTCGATCTTGGCCATGGTCGTTCTCGGGTTAGTGGGCAGAGGACATCACGCCTTCGGCGTGCAGCTTGGCGGATTGACGATGCCGGCGCTGAGCAAGTTGCCGCCGTTCAAGGTGCAGGCAAACTCCTTCTTGTTGTTGGTGCGCACGGTGACGTAGGTGTTGGTGCCATCGGTACGGCGGTTGACCAGGGTCAGCGATGCGGGATCGTGGCCGAGCGTGCCCGCCACCTTGGACTTGATCGATTCGTCGGACAGGAAATTGGTCTTCTCGGCCACGGTCGAGCAGCCTGCGAGCGTAATGGACAGGACGGCGCACGCGGCGGCAAGCGAAAGGATGGGCAAACGCATTCGGAACTCCAGGTTAAGGGAAGGAAGAAATCAACCTGGGCATTATTCATTAACAGGAATACAAGCTCCATGGGCCAAATGGCCTATGGACAAACCGCTTTCGGCAAGCGACTTGCGCCAGGCTAGAAGCCGGCAATGCGGCATCGCCTATAGTCGCTGGCTGATCGCTCCTGCCTGCCTGGCGTCGCGGTTTTCATGGAGAAACCTGTATGACGTGTTTCCGCATCTTCCTGTGCGCGGGCCTGGCCGCGCTCGCCCTGGCGCCGGCCAATCTGACCGGCTCGCCCGAGGTAGCCGGCCCGCGTCCGGTCGCGTATGGCGCGGCACATGAAGCGATGGCGGCAGACGAGCCGGTGACGTCTGCCATGCTGCTCGGTGGCGCCTTCATCCTGATGATCGCGGGGCGGCGCCGGCGTTGCTGATCTCTACCCAGCCGTGGCGCCGCGTGCCGGTGTGCTGTTATAGACTCGGCATCAAGGGCACCGCTCCAGGCGCCCATGCACATCGAAGGCCGAACATGAAACATCGCGTATTCACTGTCGCTGCCGGCCTGGCGCTGGCATGCGGCGGCGTGGCCCAGGCCAGCGTCGACACGTCGCCGCAGCCCGGCGGCGTGTACCGGCTGAAACCGGGCATCTACGTGGCCCGCGATATCGGATGCGCCGCGCCGCCGAACGCCGCGCTCCGGTTGTACGACGGCGAGGGCATCGGCACCGCCCATACCAGCGCCTGCAAGGCCAAGGTGCGCAAGCGCAAGGGCGGCACTTATACCGTGGACCAGTCCTGCATCGATGCCGGTTCCGGCCCCGGCCCGCGCTTCGTGCAGCGCCAGCAGGTAGTCGTGAGGGATGCCCTCACCTTTACCCAGGTAATCGGCCAGAGCCGGACCACTTACCGCTACTGCCCGGTCGACCAGCTGCCGCCGGGATTGCGTAACGTGCTGTGAAGCCCACGCAGGACCGTGTGGGCACAAGCGCTGATGCGTGCGAACTCAGTGTGCGGAAGCTCGGTTCGCGGAAGCTCAATGCGCGGAAGCTCAGTGAGCTTCCTCCCAGTTGCTGCCGACACCGGTCTCCGCCACCAGCGGCACCTTTAACTGCGCCACGCCCGCCATCAGTTCCGGCAACTTCTGCTTGACCAGTTCCAGCTCCGCTTCCGGCACCTCGAGCACCAGTTCATCGTGCACCTGCATGACCATGCGCGTGCCCAATTTCTCGGCTTCGAGCCAGCCCTGCACCGCGATCATCGC
>DAMABW010000368.1:0-4966 GCA_031999925.1 Massilia sp.
CTGACCCGCACCATGGTCAAGAACCTGACCGAGAAGAAGGGCATGGACCTGCACTTGCGCACGCTGTTCGAGGACATCAAGCGCGGCGCCGACGGCATCTGGAACGTGACGGTCAAGGACCTGGCCACCGACAAGCTGCAGACCGTGCGCGCCAAGTTCGTCTTCATCGGCGCCGGCGGCGGCGCCCTGCCGCTGCTGGAAAAGACCGGCATCCCTGAAGTGAAGGGCTACGGCGGCGTGCCGGTCGGCGGCCAGTTCCTGGTGACCACCAACCCGGCGCTGGTGAACACCCACCTGGCCAAGGTGTACGGCAAGGCTTCGGTCGGCTCACCGCCGATGTCGGTGCCCCACCTGGACACCCGCATCATCGACGGCAAGAAGACCCTGCTGTTCGGACCGTTCGCGACCTTCTCGACCAAGTACCTCAAAAACGGTTCCTGGATCGACATGCCGGCCGCGATCACGACCAACAACGTGCGTCCGATGCTGCAGGCCGGTATCGACAACATCCCGCTCACCAAGTACCTGATCGAGCAGGTGATGCTGTCGCCGGAAGACCGCCTGGCCACCCTGCGCGACTACCTGCCGAACGCGAAGATGGAAGACTGGACCCTGGCCACGGCCGGCCAGCGCGTGCAGATTGTGAAGGACAGCAAGGATGGCGGCATCCTGCAGTTCGGTACCGAAGTCGTCGGTTCGGCCGACGGCAGCGTGGTCGCCCTGCTCGGCGCTTCGCCGGGCGCTTCGACCGCCGCGCCGATCATGTTGAAGGTGCTGAAGCAGTCGGCCTTCAAGAATGCGCTGGAAACCCCGGCCTGGAAGGCGAAGATGCTGGAAATGGTGCCGTCGTATGGCCAGAAGTTGAACAACGACCCGGCCCTGGCGAACCGCATCCGCCACTACAGCAGCGACGTGCTGGGCCTGAAGGCGTTCACGCTGGACGAACCGGCAACGGCGGCCGCAACCGCCGCTCCGGCCGCCAAGGTCGTGGCACAGAACTGAAGCAGTTGAAACCAGCCGCCGCCTACTTGCGCGGCGGGCCGGATATCGCCAGATTCCGACGAACGGCGCTGCTACGACGGCGCCGTTTTTGCGTCCGGCGTCAGCCGGCAAGACCGGAAAGCCACACGCATTCCGGTCCAGGCCAAAATCTCTCCACAGATTTCTACTATTCAATTATTATTAGACAACACTGTCAACGCCAGACCCCGGATCGACGACTTCCGGCAGGTCCGGCGCAGCGCCCGGCAACCCGCCAGGCGGCTGTCGACCAACACCGCCAACCCGGCTGTGCAAAGCCACACAATCGTCGCGTAGTTCCGCACAGCAGAACCGCTGGGGACGGCCTGATTCGCCTGGCAGACGCCGTATTCTCCGTATGTGTTCCTTCCGAGACAAAAAGCCGCCTCGGAGACCACGATTACTGCCGACCTACTAATAGTTGTTGACAGTGTTGTCACATGAAAATAGAGTTTCACTATAGACGGCTGAGTTCCACCAAGAGAAACCGCGCCGCTATGCAACTTCAGTGCGATTGGCCTCGCCGGGGTCAAGCATGAATAAAAAGGAGACAGCTTCAGTGAAAAAGCACATCATCGCGTTGGCCGCCCTCTGCGCCTGCATGTCCGCCGCATCCGCGCAAACCAGCGTGACGATCTACGGTATCGTCGACGCAGGCATCACCCATGTGAACAATGATGGTCCGAACGGCGGCCGCACCACCGTCGAAGCCGGCCAGATGGCCGTGTCGCGCTGGGGCTTCAAGGGTGTGGAAGACCTGGGCGGCGGCCTGAAGGCCCGCTTCGGCCTGGAAGGCACCCTGCTGAACGATACCGGCGCGGCCGGCGTTGCCACCGGCAACCCATCGACCACCAGCCTGTTCGACCGTGAAGCCACCGTCGGCCTGACCGGCAACTTCGGCTCGATCGACTTCGGCCGCCAGAACATCCTGGGCGTGCTGTCGGTCGGCATGGCCGATCCGATGGGTCTCGCCTTTGCCGCCACCAGCCCGAACGTGCTGTTCGCCGCAATGAACCACGCCGGCGTGTACGGCGCCTACGGCGCCAACGGCGGCGGCACCGCGCTGCGCCAGAACAACTCGGTCCGTTACGTCTCGCCCTCGTGGGGCGGCTTCGGCTTCGGCCTGATGCGCGGCTTCGGCGAACAGCCGGGCGACTCGCAGCGCAGCTCCTACCAGGGCGTGTCGGCCTTCTACAACGCGGGCGCACTGAACGTCGCCGGCGCCTATGCGCGCATGAAGAACGCCACCAACACCGACCTGCTGACCTCGCACGCCGTCGGCGTCAAGTACACCATGCCGCGCGCGGTGCTGAAGGCCACCTACTCGGAAAACGAACTGGATAGCACCAACCGCAAGATCGCCGTGTTCGGCGCCGGTGTCGACGTGCCTGTGGCACCGAACATCACCCTGACCGGTGCCTTCTACAACACCAAGCGTTCGGGCGACCTGAGCGACGATTCGCAGCAGTACATCGCCATCGCCCGCTACGCGCTGAGCAAGCGCAGCACCCTGTACGCGTCGTACGGCCACGCCGCGACCGACAGCATCGTCACCGCCACCCAGATCAACCTGGCGCAGGGCGTGGTTGCCGTCGGCAGCGATTCGGCCAACCGCGTGACCGTGGGTATCATGCACGCGTTCTAAGCTTCGGCCAGAACGAGAAAGCCGGCAGGGTTTGCGCCCTGCCGGCTTTTTTCATGGATGCCGGCCTCACGGCCGGCGTTTGCACAACCAGTTCAGAGTCCGCGCCACTGCACCTTGCCGGTTGCCGACTTCGGCAGGCTGTCGCGGAACTCGACGATGCGCGGACTTTTATAGGCCGCCATGTTGGCATGCGACCAGTCGATGATGTCCTGCTCGCTTACGGTGCCGGCGAAGCCGTCCTTCAGCGCCACCACGGCCTTCACCGTCTCGCCGCGGCGCGCGTCGTTCGCGGCCACCACGCACACTTCGCGGATCGCCGGGTGCCGATACATCAGCGTCTCGCCCTCGGCCGGCCAGACCTTGTAGCCGGAAGCGTTGATCATGCGCTTCAGGCGGTCCACCATGAAGAAGTAACCGTCCTTGTCGACCCGGCCCAGGTCGCCGGTGCGCAAGAAACGTTTGCCCTCGATCTCGACAAAGGTGTCGCTGCTCGCCTGCGGGTTGTTCCAGTAGCCCTGCATCACCTGCGGCCCGTGCACGATGATCTCGCCGACCTCGCCCACGCCCAGTTCCTGCATGCTGTCCGGGTCGACCACGCGCGCATCGACGTCGCAGATCGGAATGCCCAGACACTGCTTCTTCGGGCGGTCGTTCGGGTTGATGTGGGTGGGCGCGATGGTCTCGGACATGCCATAACCCTCGATGTAGCGGATGCCCATCAGGTCCTGCATGCGCTGGGCGATCGCGTCCGGCATCGCCGCCCCGCCGCCACTCAGGCGCCGGATGCTCGACAAATCGTATTCCATCACGCGCGGGCTGGAGAGCAGGTCGACCACCATGGTCGAGATCAGCTGGGTCGCATTCACGCGGTAGCGGCGGATGCACTCGGCCGCGGTGTCGCGGTCCCAGCGCGCCAGTACCACCACGGTGCCGCCGCAGAAGATCGAGCCGTTCATCCCGCCCTGCATGCCGGTCACGTGGAAGAACGGCAGCACGCACAGGGCAATCGAGTCCTGCTGGGCGCCGAACCACTGCACGCCGGCCACCGCGTTGTACATCACGCTGCGGTGGGTGTGCATGCAACCTTTCGGATGGCCGGTGGTGCCCGAGGTGTAGGGCATGCAGGCCAGGTCGTCAGGACCGGCGCTGACCGGACCCGGCTGGCAACCGCGCGCCAGCACCTCGCTCCACAGCGTCACGCCGGGACCGTCGATTTGGCGGCGCGGCGCGGCCACGAAGTCCGGCACCTTCAGGTCGGTCTCGTGGTCGATGTAGTCGGCATAGGCGGCGACGACCACGTGTTCGATTCCCTGGCCGACCAGCGGCTCGACCTGGGCATACAGGTCTTGCGGCGCGAAGATGGTGGTGGCGCCGGTGTCGCTCACGTAGTGGCGCAGTTCCTCGGTCAGGTTCATCGGGTTGACCGGCACCACCACGGCGTTCGCGCGCAGGATGGCGTAATAGGCCAGCATGAACTGCGGGCTGTTCTGCATGTAGAGCAGCACGCGGTCGCCCCGCTTCACGCCGCATTCCTGCTCGAGGAAACCGGCGATCTGCTCGACCTCGCGCTTGAATTCGGCGTAGCTGAGCGGCGTGTCGTAGAAGATCGAGAAGGCCTTGTCCGGATAACGGGCGGCCGACACTTCGAGGTTGTAGAACAAATTCGTCTGCGGCACGGTCAGGTGCCGCGGCAGGCCCAGGGGCCAGAAATCGTGATGGCGCTGCGACATCGGCAGTCTCCTTTTGCGCGGCTTGTTAACGATATTTCGCCAGTTCCAGCTTGGCGATGGCGTTGCGGTGCACTTCGTCGGGGCCATCGGCCAGGCGCAGCGAGCGCGCATTGGCGTAGGCCTGGGCCAGCCCGAACTCCTGGCTGACACCGGCGCCGCCGTGGGCCTGGATTGCCCAGTCGATCACCGTGCAGGCCATGTTCGGCGCGATCACCTTGATCATCGCGATCTCGCGCGCCGCCGCCTTGTTACCGACCTTGTCCATCATCTCGGCCGCGTTCAGCACCATCAGCCGCGCGCTGTCGATCAGGATGCGCGACTCGGCGATGCGCTCGCGCCAGACGCCCTGGTCGGCCACCTTGCGCCCGAACGCCACGCGGTCCAACGTACGCCGGCACATGGCTTCGAGCGCCATCTCGGCGCGCCCGATCAGGCGCATGCAGTGGTGGATGCGGCCCGGCCCCAAACGGCCCTGGGCGATCTCGAAGCCGCGCCCTTCTCCGAGCAGGATGTTCTCCAGCGGTACGCGCACGTTCTCGAACAGGACTTCGGCGAAGGGCGCGGCTTCGAG
>DAMABW010000369.1:0-4965 GCA_031999925.1 Massilia sp.
TGGTCTTCGTCGAGCATGATGATCGGACGCACCGTGATGCCGGGCGTGTGCATGTCGATCAGCAGGAAGGAAATACCCTCCTGCTTGCGCACGCCGGTGTCGGTGCGCACCAGGCAAAAGATCATGTCGGCGAACTGGGCCAGCGTGGTCCAGGTCTTCTGGCCGTTGACGATGTAGTGCTCGCCCTCGCTGTCAGTGCCGCGCACGGCCGTCGTCTTCAGCGACGCCAGGTCGGAGCCGGCGCCCGGCTCGGAGTAGCCCTGGCACCACCAGTCCTCGCAGGACAGGATGCGCGGCAGGTAATGGGCTTTTTGTTCGGGGCTGCCGAAGGCCATGATCACGGGTGCGACCATGTTCACGCCGAAGGGCATGATCTGCGGCGTACCGGCGCGCGCGCATTCTTCCTCGAAGATGTGGCGCTGCACGGGCGTCCACCCGGGGCCGCCGAACTCCACCGGCCAGCCCGGCGCCACCCAGCCCTGGGCGGCCAGGATCTTGTGCCAGCGCACACTGTCGTCCTTGCTCAGGCGCAGGTGGCTGCGCACCTTGTGCTGCAGGTCGGGCGGCAGGTTCGCGGCCAGGAAGGCCCGCACTTCGTCGCGGAAGGCCAGGTCCTCGTCAGAGTAATTCAGGTCCATTCTGTCTCCTTGTTATTGTCGCGCGGACGCAAAAAAGCACGACCGTTCACCAAGGATTGTACCTGAAATGTTCTTTTGTCAAACAATAAAAAGAGGGCGCTCCCGTTGGGGAACGCCCTCTCGCTGTTGCAGTAATAAAAATTACTTCGCGCGGCGGCGACGCAGTGCGCCAACACCCATTGCGCCAGCCAGCAGCAGAGCGATGCTCGATGGCTCTGGCACTTCGGCAACAGCTGGTGCGGTGACGACCGGGTCGGCAGCGACCGGGTCAACAGCGACCGGTGCGATAACGGCTGGAGCCGGTGCCTGGACAGCTGGTGCGGCTGCGGTTGCAGCAACGCCGGCGGTGGTGGTGACTGCCCAGCCGGTCAGGGTACCTGGATGGACGCGAGCGGTTTGGGCTTGTGCTGCACCGGCGGTGACGAGCAGGGCGGCAATGACGAGGTGACGAACTTGCATGATTGCTCCTTCTTATTGAGAGTGACTGTGATAAATATTACAACAGCAAGATCATGCTATCACAACCATAAAATGGCCTTGTTCCAATTGGATTCAATTCCAAAAGGAAAGAGAATCAACTACTGGAAGCTTTCTAATCGGAATTTCTTTCTTATAGGTATGTGCGGCAGTTCACAGAAAGCCGTCGCCTTACCGTTGGTTAGTTACGAATACTGGCATGTGCGGCATTTGGTTCTGCTTTGAAAGCAACATTCAAAGCTGCATGGAATGGTGCGTTAGTAACTAGGCAAGCTCACACCGGTGTGTTGTAAAGTTGCCGCATTTGACGAGTAAAACTTGTCGCAGCCTATACGTTTTGATGAGCTTCTTTTCGAGAACAAGTGGACTGCGCCGCATTGCAGGCAACTCGCCCGTCGGTCGCAGCGGACGAGAAAAAAGGCACGAGGCCGGGATATGTTCACCCGATCCTCGTGCCCTTTCGCGCCGAACGTTGGCATTCCTGGCAGCCAACTCCACCACGCCGCCGCCGCCGGGTACGACGACGACCGACTGCGCAGCGGTAGCGATCCTTACGGCTTGACCGGCGCCATGTATGGCATGACGCGCGAGGCCATGCGCGTATCGGTCTTCAGCATGCCGGCCTCGTCGGCCAGGATGTGGGCAGCCTCCTGCAGCAGCACGTCCTTGGCATCCTTCGCCGCCTTTTCGGCCGCCAGTTCGGCCGAGAGCGCGCGCTCGTCGGCCTGCAGGCCGTCGTCCTGCTGCGGGGTATTGCGCGCCGCGACCACGGCCTTGGCCGGCTTGGTTGGCGTCGGCACCTTGCTGCGTGCTTCCTTGCCGCCCGGGGCTGCCGCAGGCTCGTCGGAATTGCTGTCCTTGCCGGCCGCCAGGCGAGCCTCGCGCGCCTTGGAACGGGCGTCCTGGGCATCGCGCTCCTTGCGGCGCACCGCTTCATTCAGCGAGATCGCGTTTTCCTTGCGGATCTTCATGACCTCGGCCATGTCTTCGCGCAGGTCCAGGAAGTCCCTGTCCTTGGCAATGCGCGCCTCGTGGCGTTTTTGCAGAGGATCGACCAGTTCCTTCAGGTTACCCAGCGGGACATAGTTGGCCGGCTTGATCGCCACCCAGGGCAGCGCATTGCTGAACGAGGATTCGCCGAAGTGCTCGGTATCCGACAGCACCGGCAGTTTGATGTCCGGCGTCACGCCGCGCAACTGGGTGGTGCCGCCGTTGATGCGGAAGAACTGGGCTACCGTCATCTTCAGCTCGCCATAGCGCACCTTGTCGGATTCGGAGAAGCGGTCGAGGTCGAGCAGGGTCTGCACCGTGCCCTTGCCGAAGCTCGGTTCGCCGATCACGAGGCCGCGGCCGTAATCCTGGATCGCGGCGGCAAAGATTTCCGATGCCGATGCGGACCCGCGGTTGATCAGCACGCCCATCGGGCCGTCCCAGGCCAGGCCCGCCTTGACGTCGCCTTCGACCTCGATGCTGCCGCGCGCATCGCGCTGCTGCACCACCGGACCCTTGTCGATGAACAGGCCGGTCAGTTCGACCGCCTCGACCAGCGAGCCGCCGCCGTTGTTGCGCAGGTCGATCAGG
Organism: Massilia sp.; assembly: GCA_031999925.1. Classification (GTDB taxonomy): domain Bacteria; phylum Pseudomonadota; class Gammaproteobacteria; order Burkholderiales; family Burkholderiaceae_D; genus Telluria. The sequence continues at coordinate 2,697 of DAMABW010000369.1, forward strand.
ACGTTGTCGACCCGGTCTTTCTTGAGTTCGCCCAGGATGCGCTCGACATCGCGGGTGGCGCTCTTGAAGTCCTTGTCGCCCTTGCGGCGCGCCTCGAAGTCCTGGTAGAAGGTCGGCAGCGAAATCACGCCGATGCGGCGGTTCACGCCGTTTTCCTTGACCTCGATGATCGATTTCTTGGCGGCCTGCTCTTCCATGCTGATCTTCTTGCGCACCATGGCGATCGTGATGTGCTTGGCGTCGACGCCGCCGGCGCCGGGGATCACGTCGAGGCGCACGGTCGAGCCCTTCTCGCCGCGGATCAGCGCCACGACATCGTCGATGCGCCAGCCGAGCACGTCGGTGAACGGACCATTGCCCTGGGCGACACCGACCACGCGGTCGCCGACCTTCAGCTTGCCGGATTTGTCGGCCGGGCTGCCCGGCACGATTTCGCGGATGATGGTGTAGTCGTCGCGCGTCTGCAGCACCGCGCCGATGCCTTCCAGCGACAGGCGCATGGAGATATCGAAGTTGTCGGCCGAGCGCGGGCCGAGGTAGTTGGTGTGCGGCTCGATCGCGGTGGCGTACGCGTTCATGAACATCTGGAACACGTCTTCGTTGTTCAGCTTTTTCATGCGAGCCACGTAGTTGGCATAGCGCTTGTCGAGCGTATCGCGGATCGCCTTGTCGTCCTTGCCAGCGAGCTTCAGGCGCAGCCAGTCGTTCTTGACGCGCTTGCGCCACAGATCGCGCACTTCGTCTTCGTTCTTCGCCCAGGGGGCTTTTTCACGGTCGAGCTGCAAGGTCTCGTCGACGGTGAAATCGAATTTGGTCTTCAGCAGGCTGCGCGCATACGCCATGCGGTCGGCAAAGCGCTGCTGGTACACGTTGTAGATGGCAAACGGCTGGCTCAGGTCTTCGTTGCTGATCGCATCGTCGAGCTTGGTGCGCAGGGGCGCATAGCGGTCGAGGTCGACCTGGGTGAAATACAGCTTTTCGCTATCGAGCGCTTCGAAGTAATTGTCGAAGATCTTTTCCGACATCGCATCGTCCAGCGGCATCGCCTTGTAGTGGTAGCGTGCCAGCACGCGCGAGGCCCACAACGCGGCCTGGGTCTGCGCCGCAACCGGCTTCATCTGGGTATTGCCTGCCTTTTCGGGCTGTGCGGTCACCGCATGCGTCGACATGGCAAAAGCCAGCGCAACCATCAACATCTGCTTCTTCATTTATGCGTTCTCCGAACGTGTACTTGGGTGTCTGCAAGCGGCGCCAAGTTACCAAGGCTTATCACAAGCGGTACCTCGGCCGCGCGACCCATTCTACAGGATAGCGCGCGGTCGCAGAGTCGGCTTTGCGAGGATGAGCGTGCGAGCTTAAGGTCGACTTAAGCGGGCATGATCAAACTCTTACAAATTGAAACAGCGGTAAAGAGGCGAGCGGTGCATCCGTCGCCATGTGAGGCTGGGCCGGCAAACGACAAGGCTTGTCAGAACGGCAGTTGCGCGCGCCAGTGCCAGGCGGCCAGCGCCAGTCCGGCCACGACCAGCCAGGGCCAGGAGCGCGCCGCCAGCTTCCAGTCCACCGGCGACGGCCAGAACGATAGGTATTGCGGCGCCAGGAAGACGGCCAGCAACAGGTCGAGCGGTTCGAAATGCCAGCCCGGCCGGGTGCGCCAGGCAGCCACGACCAAAGGAAGCAGCAGTACCAGCAAGGGCGCCAGCGCGGCCGGTGCGGCGTTGTACCAGCGCAGGTTGGCAAACGTGACCGAACCGAGCTCCCAGATTCTGCCCTTGCGGCGCGGGATCAGGTTCAGGCCGATGGGTTCGGCGTTGGTCAGCAGGCCGACGCTGAAATGCGCCAACTCATGGCACAGGGTGCCGGCCGCGGTGAGGACGAAAAAGCCCGGATGGGCACTGGAGAGTATCCAGAACAGGAAAGCCAGCGCCAGCGAAGGCAGGAGATAGACGAGGATGTCGGCGTGCGTGCACAGGAAGACCGGCGCAATGCTGGCGCAGGCGGCAGGCAAGTCCATGGTCGGGGCGGCCGGTGCTCGGTGTCTCGTCGGTTGGCGCTCGGCTTAATTGCTGTAGAAGCAGCGGCCGCACGCCTGGCGGTAGCTTTCGTTGCCGCCGATGCTGACCTGCTCGCCTTCCTTGATGCGGCGCCCGGCCTCGTCGACGCGGATATTCATCGTCGCCTTCTTGCCGCAGGTGCAGATGTTCTTGATTTCCTCGATGTCGTCGGCCAGGGCCGCCAGGTAGGCCTACCCTGGGAAAGGTTCGCCGCG
>DAMABW010000370.1:0-4937 GCA_031999925.1 Massilia sp.
GCCAGGCGCAGGCGCAGCGCCAGCGGAGAAACGCCGGACGGCTTCATGGCGTCCCCCACTGGGCATCGATCTGGAAGCGGATCGGCCGGTTCGGATCCTGTTCGCCGATCTCGTGGCGCACCAGGGTCACGGCGCCGAATCCCTGTTGCTTCTGCAGTTGTTCGACGTAGGCGAGCATGTCGTCGCTGCCGCGCGCTTCGGCGGTGATGCGCAGCACGCGCTTGCGGGCGTCGGGTTCCAGCGCCAGCAGCGCCACCGTGGCCGGTGTCGCCTCGCGCACGGCGTCGTGCAGCGCGCGCCAGGGCAGGTTCAACTGCATCACGGCGGCATTCACGGCCGTGGCTTGCTGCTCGCTGACAGACGCTCTGCGCTGGGCCACGGGTTGCACAGCCGGCGCGCCGGCGCGTGCGCGCAGGGCGGCCTGCAGCGCGTCGACTTCCTCGCGCGCCTCGCGGTAGTCGAGCGCATGCAGCAGCGCCACGCCGCACACGACCAGGGCGGCGAACAGCGGCCCCCAGACGCCGGGCGGGGCCAGGAACAAGGCACGCCGTACACTGGGACGCGCGAAGTCGAGACGCACGCGCTTCATGCCGGGCTCCCGGTGCAGGCCAGGCGCACGGCGGCCGACCGGCCGGCAGCGCCCTCGTCTTCCAGCAGGGTGCAGCCGAACTTCAGGCGCCCCTCGTGGCTGGCCCAGCCGCGCGGCGCCGGCCCGCAGACCTGCACACGTTCCGGCCGCCCTACTCCAACGCGCAATGCCTCGCGCGCCACGTGGCTTTCCAGCCACTCGCGGTCGGCGCCGGGCGGCACCACGGTCGTGCGCAAGGCCGCTAGCGTACGGCCATCGTAGGCGGCCAGGGTCAGCACCTGGCCATGCATCAGGCCGAACCAGGCGCTGGGACGGTGCAGGCGGCGCCAGGCGTTCATGGCGGCGACAAACTGCGGCACGATTTCGACCAGGTGGCAGCGCGCCTCGCGTGCGCTTTGCTCGAGCACGTCGAACAGCGCCAGCGGCAGCGCGGCGGCCAGGAAGGGCCGCGTGGCCTGCCAGTCGGCGGCGATCTTCCAGCCGCCCGGCAGGCTGCCGAACAGCGCCTGGTAGCGCATCGCGGCAGCCGCCTCCAGGTCGGCCGGCTGGGCCGCGCCGGGCGGCGGCGCGACCTGCCACATGCGCACCAGTTCGTCGGCCAGCACCACGCTCAGCGGCCAGCCGGCGGCCTTCGCTTCAGCGAGCAGCGTGCGCAACCCGGCTGCCAGTGCCTGCGGATCGCGCGCGTCGATCCCGTGCGCTTCGGCCAGCACCGTCGTGCCGCGCCCGAACAGGCGGCCGACCTTCAGCAGGGCCAGGCTGTCGTGGCCGAGCCCCAGGCGCAGCGATTGTCCGGGCAGCCTAGGCATGCTGGGTCACCCGCTTGATTTCGTCGAGCGTGGTGGCGCCGCGCCGCACCAGGTCGAGCGCGGCCAGGCGCAGGCTGCGCGTGCCGTTGGCGTGGGCCGCGGCCTTGATGCGGCGGATCGGCTGCTTGTCGACGATCAGCTCGCGGATCTCGTCGTTCAGGGTCAGGATCTCGGCAATCGAGCGGCGGCCCTTGTAGCCGGTGCCGCGGCAATCGCCGCAGCCCTTGCCGCGCATGAAGACGTAGTCCTCGACCGCGTCGCGTTCCAGGCGCGCCGACACCAACTCGTGGTCCGTGGGCCGGTATTCGACTGCGCAGTGCGGGCAGTTCATGCGCACCAGGCGCTGGGCCCAGATACCGTTCAGGGCCGAGACAAACGCATAGGGATCGATGCCCATGTGGGTGAAGCGGCCGAACACGTCGAACACGTTGTTGGCGTGGACCGTGGTCAGCACCAGGTGGCCGGTGAGCGCGGACTGCACCGCGATCTCGGCGGTTTCGCGGTCGCGGATCTCGCCGACCATGATCTTGTCGGGGTCGTGGCGCAGGATCGAGCGCAAGCCTTTCGCGAACGTGAGACCCTTCTTCTCGTTCACCGGAATCTGCAGGATGCCGGGCAACTGGTACTCGACCGGGTCTTCGATGGTGATGATCTTTTCGCGGCCATTGTGGATTTCGGTGAGGGCCGCGTACAGGGTCGTGGTCTTGCCCGAGCCGGTAGGGCCGGTTACCAGCAGCATGCCGTAGGCTTCCTGGGCCAGCATGCGCAGCGTCGACAACGATGGCGCATCGAAGCCCAGCGCTTCCAGGGTCAGCGAACCATAGGCCTCGATCATGGCGCGCTTGTCCAGGATACGGATCACCGCGTCTTCACCGTGGATGCTTGGCATGATCGAGACGCGCAAATCGATCTCGCGCCCGTTCGCCTCGACGCGGAAGCTGCCGTCCTGGGGAATGCGGCGCTCGGCGATGTCGAGTTCGGCCAGCACCTTCAGGCGCGAGATGATGTGCTCGGCCAGCTCGATGCCGCCGACCGAGGCTGCATGATCGAGCACGCCGTCGACGCGGTACTTCACCGCGATGCCGGTGGCCGTGCTTTCCAGGTGGATGTCGGAAGCACCGGCCTTCAGGGCGTCGTACAGCGTCGAGTTGACCAGCTTGACGGCTGGACTGCCCGCTTCCGACACCGACGCGAACGACAGCACGGCGGCGGTCTTGCCGTCGCGGCGGGCATCGTTGCCGGTGGGCGCGAGGGTGTCGACCGCGCGCGCCGACGCTTCCTGGCGCGACAGATAGGCCTGGATGTCGGATTGCAGCGCCAGGCGCAGGTGCAGCGGTGCGCGCGGCGTGGCGCCGGCCATGCTCGACAGCCAGGTTTGCTGGTCGAGGTCGAAGGGGTCGGCGATCACACCGGTGACCTGGCCACCGGCGCCGCGCAGCAGCACGCAGTGGCGCGACATGGCCTGCGCCAGCGGCAGCAAATCGAAAGCCGGTTCCTGGCTCAGCATCTCGGCCGTTTCCATGACCGTCAAGCCAAAGGGCTCGGCCAACGCGCCCACGAGCTGGCGCGGCTCCAGGCCGCTGAGGGCTTCGAGTTCGGCCACGAGCGAGCGGTGCGACTGGCGGCTTTGCGCGCGCGCGCGCGCCAGCATGGCTGCATCGAGGGAAACCGCCGTACCGGACGCGCTCACGACATGTCTCCCGCCAGGTCGAAGATCGGCATGTACAGCAGCACCACGATGGCGCCGACCACCAGGCCGATGGCCGCCATCAGCAGCGGCTCGAAGGTGCGGGTGAAGCGGTCGATCCAGCGGCTGATCTCGCCGTCGTAGAAGGCGGCCGATTGCGTCAGCATCGGGCCCATGTCGCCGGTGCGTTCGCCGACGCGCAGCATGCGCAGCGAGATCGGCGTGGTGAGTCCATGCGCCTCGAAGGCATCCGACAGCGGCCGCCCCGATTCGATGGCGGCGCGCGCGCTCGCCAGCGACTGGCGCAGCGTCGGCGACACCATGGACTGCACGGTGTCGATGGCGTTGACGATGGTGATGCCGCCTTCGGTCAGCATGCCGAGCGTGAGGTACAGGCGCGAGAGTTCGTAGATGCGCGCGCGTTCGCCGATGCCGGGCAGGCGCGCCAGCAGGCGCGTGACGCCGCCGCTCCTGAGCATGCGGCGCACGCTTGTCACCGCCAGCGCGACCAGCGCCACGGCGCACAGCAGGATCGGCATGCCGTGGCTGGATGCGAACTGGCCCCATTCGAGCAGCAACTGCGACATCCACGGCAGGTTGCGCCCTGCCCCCTGGTACACCTCGGCGAAGCGCGGCACCACGTAGCCGATCAAAAAGGCGCTGACGCCGCCGCCCACGCACAGCAGGATCACCGGGTAGATCGAGGCGCTGACGATCTTCGCACGCACGGTGTCGATGCGCTGCTGGTAGTCGATGTAGCGCGACAGCGCGCGCGGCAGGTCGCTGGTGCCTTCGGCGGCGCGCACGATGCCGACGTACAGCAGCGGGAACAGGGACGGCTGGCTTGCCAGCACGCTGGAGAAGCGCTTGCCCTCGCGCAGGCCGGCGAGCAGGCGTTCGAGCACCACGCGCGAGGCCGGATTGGCTTCCTTTTCCAGCAGCGCTTCCAGGCCTTCGACGATGCCCAGGCCCGCGTTCAGCAGCGCCAGCAGCTCCTGGCTGAACAGGACGATGGAGAGCTTGCCGCCGCGCCCGCGCTGCAGGCGCGTGGCGAATGTGAAATGCGCGCCGGCCGGTTCGACCGCGCTGACATACAGGCCGCGCAGTTCACACTGGCGGCGCGCGTCGGCTTCGTCGAGGGCGTCGATGACGACGCTGGCGATCGACAGGTCGGGCGCGAGGGTGCGTACCGCAAACTGCATGAAGACGTGCCCGGATAAGTGGAGTAAGGGAACGAAGGGTCAGAGCGAGGAGATATCGGCGTTGTCGCCTGATCCGCCTGGCTGGCCGTCCTTGCCGAACGAGACAATCTCGTATTCTCCCTTGCTGCCCGGCGAACGGTATTGATATGCGTGGCCCCATGGGTCGAGCGGCACGCCTTTTTTCAGGTAGGGACCGTTCCATTTGGCACCGGCGCTGGCCGGGGCCGTCATCAGGGCGGCCAGGCCTTCTTCGCCGCTCGGGTAGCGGCCGACGTCGAGGCGGTAGGTGTCGAGCGACTTTTCGAAGGCGTCGATCTGGGCCTTGGCGATGGTGACTTCGGACTTGCCGAGCTGGCTGAAATACTTCGGCCCGACATAGGCCGCGAGCAGGCCGATGATCACGATCACCACCAGCAGTTCAAGCAAGGTGAAGCCCTGTGCGCGCTTGCGACGGGGTCCGGCGAACATTGCTTCAGACATCCAGAACACTCCTGATTCGGCCAGGCGGCCGCATCCGTGCAGACTATCATGGTGCTGTCTGAGAGGCAACGCAAAAGCACGGCAAATGCTGCCTGTGCGACATTTTCAAAAGGCTTGCCGGTTTGTCATACGCGCGTCATTCTTTCCGGGTAGGACGAGGGTCGATCATG
>DAMABW010000371.1:0-4915 GCA_031999925.1 Massilia sp.
GCCATTGCCGAGATCGGCGACTTCGTCGACTACACGGTCATCGTGCACAATACCGCTGAGCAAGCCCTGGTCGGCGTAAAGGTCGACGACGTGCTGCCGGCCGGTTTCGCCCTGGTACCGGGCAGCGTGCGCCTGGACGGCGCCAAGGCCGCCGACCCGAAAGCCGGCGCCGCCACCGCTTTGCAATTCGACATCGGCGCCGTCCCGGCGAGCGGCAGCGTGACCCTGCGCTATCGTGTGCGCCTGGGCGCCGGCGCCCTGCAAGGCGACGGCATCAACCGCGCCAGCGCCACCAGCGCCGCGCCCCTGGCCCTGGCCAGCGTGGTCGCCGCCGCCAAGGTGAAGGTCGAGGCCGGCGTGTTCACCGAAAAGGGCGTGATCCTGGGTAAAGTGTTTGCCGACTGCAACGCCAACGGCGTGCAGGACGCCGACGAGCCGGGCGTGCCGGGCGTGCGCATCTACCTGGAAGACGGCGCCTTTGCCCGTACCGACATCGACGGCAAGTACAGCTTCCTGGAAACCCGCCCGCGTACCCACGTCGCCAAGGTCGATCCGTCGACCCTGCCGCAAGGCGCAACCCTGTCGGTGCTGTCGCAGCGTAACGCTGGCGACGCCGGCAGCCGCTTCGTCGACGCCAAGGATGGCGAACTGGCCAAGGCCGACTTCGCGCTGGCCGGCTGCAACGACGGCCTGCGCCGCGAGATCGCCGCACGCCGCGCCGCCATCAAGGCCGACAACAAGAGCGCCGACGCCGGCGTGCAAAAGGCCCCGGCCGCTGCCAAGGCAGCCAAGGTTGACATGGCCCAGCTCGACAACACCCTCGGCTTCGTCGACCTGAAGGACGGCGCCGTACTGGCCTCGAGCCAGGCCACCGTGCGCGTCAAGGGCGCGCTGGGTGCGCGTTTCGCCTTGTTGGTGAACGGCGAAGCCGTGGCCGACACCCACATCGGCCAGCGCAACAAGGTCGCCGAACGCCAGCTGGAAAGCTGGGATTACGTCGGCGTCGCCCTGCGCGCCGGCAAGAACACCCTGGAACTGCGCCAGAACGACAGCTTCGGCAATGCCCGTGGCAGCAGCCGCGTGGAAGTCGTCGTGCCGGGCGCCCTGGCCAAGCTGCGCGTCGAGGTGCCGCAAGCCAAGGTCGCCGCCGACGGCCGCGCCGCCGCGAGCGTCATCGTGCACCTGGAAGACGCGCAAGGCGTGCCGGTGTTGCAACGCACCCCGGTTACCCTGGACGCGACCCACGGCGCCTGGCTGCAGGCCGACCTCGACCCGCGCGAAGCGGGCCTGCAAGTCTTCGTCGAAGGCGGCCAGGCGGAATTCGCCCTGCGCGCTCCGAGCGCAGCAGCCGAAGCCAAGCTGATCGCCGCCAGCGGCTCCGTCAAGGGCGAAGCCCTGGTCTCGTTCGTGCCGGACCTGCGTCCGCTGGTTGCCGCCGGCGTGGTCGAAGGCGCCGTCAGCCTGAACAACATCCGCGGCAATGTCAGCAACCCGAACCGCTCGTTCGACGCCTTCGAAGACCAGCTGCGCAGCGTGTCCGGCAAGGTCGGCAATACCGATGCGGAACTCGGCGGCCGTGTTGCCGTGTTCATGAAGGGCACCGTTGCCGGCGACACGCTGCTGACCCTGGCCTACGATTCGAGCAAGGAAAAAGAAGAAAAGCTGTTCCGCGACGTCGACCCGGTCGCCTTCTACCCGACCGTCGGCGACAACGCCGAGCGCGGTTTCGAAGCGCAGTCGACCAGCCGCGGCTACCTGCGCGCCGACCGCAACAAGTCGTGGCTGCTGTACGGCGACATGACCCCGCCCGGCACCACCCCGGCGCGCAACCTGGGCGCCTACAACCGCAGCCTGACCGGCCTGCGCCACCACTATGAAGACGGCGGCCTCACGGTCGACAGCTTTGCCAGCCGCGACAGCACCCGCCAGATGGTGGAAGAGATCGCCGCCAACGGCACCTCGGGTCCTTACCTCACCGGCAGCGCCCTGATGGTACTCAACAGCGAGCGCGTCGAGATCGTCGTGCGCGACCGTAACCAGAACGGCATCGTGCTGTCGAGCACCACCCAGGTGCGCTATGTCGACTACGACATCGAGCCGCTGACCGGCCGCATCCTGTTCCGCGGCCCGGTGGCCAGCCTGGATGCCGACCTGAACCCGGTGTCGGTGCGCATCAGCTATGAAGTCGACCAGGGCGCGCCGCAGTTCTGGGTCGGCGGTGTCGCCGCCCAGTACAAGCTGAACAAGGCCGTGGAGATCGGCGCCAGCTACGTCAACGACCAGAATCCGATCGCCAAGCAGAGCCTGACCAGCGTAAACGCCACCGTCAAGCCGGACGACAAGACCACCGTCATCGTCGAAGCCGCCCAGATGAACAAGCAACTGCGCGACGGCAGCGCCGCCCGCATCGAAGCGACCCGCGTCGACGGCAAGCTGGAAAGCCGCCTGTACGCCGTGCGTACCAGCGAGTTCTTCGACAACCAGTCGGCAATCCTGCCGAAAGGCCGCATGGAAGCCGGCCTGCGCGCCAGCTACAAGCTGACCGAACAGGTGCGCCTGGACGCCGAAGCCCTGCATACCGAAGACCTGGTGACCGGCGCCGCGCGCGACGGCGTGCAGCTCGGCGCCGGCTACGCCTTCAAGAACGGCGTGCGCGTCGAAGGCGGCGTGCGTCACTCGAAGGAAACCGCGGCCGAAGGCACCACCCTGGTCCAGCCCGACCTGACCAGCGTGCGCGCCAAGGTGAGCAGCCAGATCCCCGGCCTGCCGCAGGCCAGCGTCTCGCTGGAAGCCGAGCAGGATATCAAGGACAGCGGCCGCCGCATGGTCGCCCTCGGCGGCGACTACCGCCTGGCCGGTGGCAGCCGCCTCTACGGCCGCCACGAGCTGATCAGCAGCCTGGGCTCGAACTACGCCCTGAACGAAGGCCAGGAACGCAACGCCACCGTGTTCGGCATGGATTCGGAATACATGAAGGATGGCCGCGCGTTCTCGGAATACCGTGCCCGCGGTTCGGCCATCGGCTCGAAGGAAGCGGAAGCCGCGATGGGCCTGCGCAACCTGTGGATGATCGCCGACGGCGTGCGCGCCAGCACCAGCTTCGAGCGCGTGCGCGTGCTGAGCGGCCCGGCCACCAATGAATCGATCGCCGCCGCCGGCGCCATCGACATCACGCGCAACCCGCTGTGGCGCGGCAATGCGCGCCTGGAAGTGCGCCATGGCGAAGGCAGCGACGCCGTGCTGAACACCCTGGGCCTGGCCTATAAGCTGACCAAGGAATTCACCTTCCTGGGCAAGAACACCTACGCCGCCAACCGCAGCCGCACCACCGACAGCAAGCGCGTGAACGAACTGCTGCAGAGCGGCGTGGCCTACCGCGCGCCGGGCACCCTGGGCCTGAACGCCCTGGCCAAGTACGAGTTCAAGCTGGAGTCCGACAACGGCCCGGCCGATCTGAAGCGCGCCGTGCACGCCGTGTCGGTGGCCGGCAACTGGCAGCCGACCACGGACACCGTGTTCAGCGGCCGCTACGCCGGCAAGCTGGTGCGCGACCGTTCGAGCGGCCTGGACACCCGTGGCACCGCCCACCTGCTGGCCGCGCGCGTCACGCACGAGATTGGCCGCGACTGGGATGTCGGCGCCGTTGGCCAGGTGCTATTCAATGGCGAAGGCAGTGGCCGCCAGTACGGCCTGGGCCTGGAAGCCGGCTACCAGCTGCAAAAGAACATGTGGGTCTCGGCCGGCTACAACTTCCTGGGCTTCAAGGAACGCGACCTGGCCGGCGCCGATGCCACCAGCAAGGGCGTGTACCTGCGCCTGCGCATGAAGTTCGACGAACGCGCCCTCGAGGGCATGATGAACGCTTTCAACTAAGCCGCATTCAATTTTGGAAACGACGATGACTTTCTTGAAGAACCGTTTTGCCTGGCTGCGCGCCCTCTTCCTTGCCTGCACCGTGCTGGCCATCCTGCCGGCGCAAGCGGCCTGCGTGGCCGGCGCCTGCATCTCGGCCGGGCCGCGCCTGGCCAGTGTCGACAGCACGCAAAGCGCCCTATTGAATCCCCTGCTCGGCGGCCTGCTCGGCACCAGCCTGAACCTGAACGTGGCCGACTGGAATGCGCTGGCCGGCGGCGACGTCAAGCTGCTCGATTTCCTGAACGCGCTGAAGGTGCAGGCGAATGTGTCGAGCCCGACCCAGGCGCTCGGCACCACCGTCACCCTCGGCCAGGTGGCCGCGGCCCTGAACGTCGCGGCCCAGGCGGAGGCAAAGACCAGCCTGTCCGGTGTGCTGGGCCGTTTGCAGCCGCTGCTGGCCAACACCGGGGCCAGCGTGCGCGTGGGCGACCTGGTGAAGGTCAGCACCGATGCCGGCGCCCTGGCCGGCACCGCCATCAACTCGCTCGACATGCTGACCGGCCTGATCCAGCTGTACAACCACCGCAACATGCTCACCACCCCGACCCCGGTCGGCATTTCCGGCGGCGCCCTCGGCATGCTGGGCCTGGTCAACAACCTGCAGCTGTATGCGCAGGTGATCGAGCCGCCGGTGTACGTGTGCGGCCCGACCGGCTCGCAGTTCCACACCGCCGCGGTGCGCCTGAAACTGAAGCTCGACCTGGTGACCCTGAGCCCGGTGACCGATACCCTGAAAGCGGTAGCCGGCGTCACCAGCGCGTCGGTGGCGATCAGCAAGCTCGACGTGTACGTCGAGGCGGCGCGCGGCGAAGGCAGCCTGTCGGCGGTGGATGCCGTGGCCAAGGCCGTCACCCTGCAGGTGGCGCCGGGCGTGGGCGACATCTACCTGGGCAGCATCCCGGACAGCGTGTTCTTCAACCGCACCCGCACCCTCTCCGCCGCCGACGTCGGCTATGGCCAGATCGGCGAACTGGTGCTGAACGGCATCCGCGTCGCGCTC
>DAMABW010000372.1:0-4914 GCA_031999925.1 Massilia sp.
CACGCGTTCAACCAGACCGTGATGGATGGCCTGACGCGCTACTACCGCATGCGCGGCTATAACACCGCCTGGGTCCCGGGCACCGACCACGCCGGCATCGCCACCCAGATCGTGGTCGAGCGCCAGCTCGACGCCCAGAAGATCTCGCGCCACGACCTCGGCCGCGACGAATTCATCAAGAAGGTCTGGGAGTGGAAGGAAAAGTCGGGCAACACCATCACCGGCCAGATGCGCCGCCTGGGCGCCTCGGCCGACTGGAACCGCGAATACTTCACCATGGACGAGACCCGCTCGAAGACCGTGTCCGAAGTCTTCGTGCGCCTCTACGAACAAGGCCTGATCTACCGCGGCAAGCGCCTGGTCAACTGGGACCCGGTGCTGGGCACCGCTGTCTCCGACCTGGAAGTCGACTCGGTCGAGGAAGACGGCTCGATGTGGTACATCCAGTACCCGCTGGCCGACGGTTCCGGACGCCTGACGGTGGCCACCACCCGCCCCGAGACCATGCTGGGCGACGTCGCCGTGGCGGTCGATCCGACCGACGAGCGCTACCTGCACCTGCACGGCAAGATGCTCAAATTGCCGCTGACCGGCCGTGAAATCCCGATCATCGCCGACAGCTACGTCGACAAGGAATTCGGCACCGGCTGCGTGAAGATCACGCCGGCGCACGACTTCAACGACTATGCCGTGGGCCAGCGTGCGGGCCTGGCGCCGATCACGATCATGACGCTCGACGCGAAGATCAACGAGAACGCGCCAAGCCAGTACCAGGGCCTGGACCGCTTCGCCGCGCGCAAGCAGATCGTCGCCGACCTGGAAGCCCAGGGCTTCCTCGAACAGATCAAGCCGCACAAGCTGATGGTCCCGCGCGGCGACCGCACCGGCGTGGTCATCGAGCCGATGCTGACCGACCAGTGGTTCGTCGCCATGACCAAGCCGGCGCCGGAAGGCACCTTCAATCCCGGTAAATCGATCACCGAAGTGGCGCTGGAAAAGGTCGCGAACGGCGAAATCAAGTTCGTGCCCGAGAACTGGAGCACGACCTACAACCAGTGGCTGGGCAACATCCAGGACTGGTGCATCTCGCGCCAGCTGTGGTGGGGCCACCGTATTCCGGCCTGGTTCGACGAAGCCGGCAACATCATTGTCGCCCGCGACGAGGAAGAAGCGAAGGCCAAGGCCGCCGCGCAAGGCATCACGGGCGAACTGCGCCGCGACGAAGACGTGCTCGACACCTGGTTCTCGTCGGCGCTGGTGCCCTTCTCGACCATGGGCTGGCCGGAAGAAACGCCGGACATGAAGATGTTCCTGCCGTCCTCGGTGCTGGTCACCGGCTTCGACATCATCTTCTTCTGGGTCGCGCGCATGGTCATGATGACCGCGCACTTCACCGGCAAGGTGCCGTTCGAGACCGTGTACGTGCACGGCCTGGTGCGCGATTCGCAGGGCCAGAAAATGTCCAAGTCGAAGGGCAACACCCTCGACCCGATCGACCTGATCGACGGCATCGACGTCGAGTCGCTGGTGGCCAAGCGCACGCAAGGCCTGATGGACCCGCGCGCCGCGGAAAAAATCGCCAAGGCCACGCGCAAGGAATTCCCGACCGGGATTCCGGCGTTCGGCACCGACGCCGTGCGCTTCACCATGGCCAGCTACGCCTCGCTGGGCCGCAACATCAACTTCGACCTCGGCCGCGCCGAAGGCTACCGCAACTTCTGCAACAAGTTGTGGAACGCGACGCGCTTCGTGATGATGAACACCGAAGGCAAGGACTGCGGGCAGCCGGATCCGGCCGACCTGTCGCCGGCCGACAAGTGGATCATCTCGCTGATGAACCGCGCGGAGCTGGAGGTGGCGAAGGGCTTCGAGGACTACCGCTTCGACAACATCGCCAGCGCCATCTACAAGTTCGTCTGGGACGAGTACTGCGACTGGTACCTGGAAGTGGCCAAGGTCACGGTCCAGCAAGGCACGGAAGCGCAGCAGCGCGCCACCCGCCACACGCTGTTGCGCGTGCTGGAAGTGATCCTGCGCCTGGCGCATCCTGTGATCCCGTTCGTGACCGAAGCGCTGTGGCAGGCGATCGCGCCGCTGGCCGGCAAAGGATTGGGCGAAAATCGCGATTCGATCATGCTGCAGCCCTACCCGATCGCCAACGAAGCCCTGATCGACGAAGGCGCCGAAGCCTGGATGGCCCAGCTGAAGGACCTGACCAACGCCACCCGCAACCTGCGCGGCGAGATGAAGCTGTCGCCGTCGGTGCGCGTGCCGCTCATCGTCGAACCGGGCAATGCGGACGACCGTGCCAACATGGCCGGCTTCGCGCCGTTTATCCAGTCGCTCGGCAAGCTGGCCGAAGTGCAGATCGTCGACGCCCTGCCGGAATCGCCGGCCGCCGTGTCGATCGTCGGCACCACCAAGCTGATGCTGAAGGTCGAGATCGACGTCGCCGCCGAGCGCGAGCGCCTGGCCAAGGAGATCGCGCGCCTGGAAGGCGAGATCGGCAAGGCAAGCGGCAAGCTGTCGAGCGAGAGCTTCGTCGCACGCGCACCGGCAGCCGTGGTGGCGCAGGAGAAGGAACGCCTGGCGAACTTCTCGGCGACGCTCGCCAAGATGCAGGAGCAACTGGCCAAGCTGCAGGCAGCGTAAGCGTCTGCATCGTGCCAGGCGGTATGGCGTGCAAGCGCCATACCGCTTTTTTTCGCCCCTACCTTCTGCGCAAGCGCCGCGCCGCGGCCAGGGCAGCCAGGCCCAGCCCCAGCATCCCGGCATGCGCCGGTTCCGGCACCGGCGGCACCCGCGTCACGACGTTGTCGATGCGTCCCCAGTCTTCGCCATAGATATCGTCCGGGTCGGGCGTGGTCATGTACCAGTTCACGTAGTTCACGTTCTGGAAGCTGGCCGGCAGCTCGACAAAGGTCAGCGGCACCTCGCCCACGATGTTGTAGGTTGCGCCGTTATCGGCAATGAAGGTCGAGGTCCCGCCCAGGTACTCGAAGCCGAGCAGATCGAAGTTCAAGCCGTCCTCGCGCCGGATCTGGTAGGGCGAGGAACCGAACTGGCTGTGCAGCCACAGGTTGCCGCTGCCCGGATGCAGGTGGCCACCGCCGATGCCGGTTTCGAGCGAGGTAAAGCTGTAGCCGGATTCGTTGTACGAATCGATGTAGATGCCGTCGATCTCGTCGAAGTCGATCACGACGATGGCGGCCGATGCGGCGCCGGCGCCGAACATGAAGACGGCTGCGGCAAGCAGTTTTCTCATCCATTTGAAGATATTCATGGGGTTTCCTCAATGCAAGGTTTGAGAACGCACAACGCAGGGTGTTCGATTTCCAGCTTATGGACGAGCGACAGGCGTATATTGATGTGTTTCAAAGTGCGTGCTGGATCTCGGTACGCTGCCCGATTCGATCCTTGCTGAAGGAAGCCGATGATCCGGAATCACATGTATGTGCTGGCCGTGCCCGACCTGGAACGCTCGGCCGCCTTCTACCGCGATGCCCTGGGCTTCACGGTCCACGAGATGGGCGATCCGGGCTGGCGCATGTTCGAGCGCGATGGCTGCCGCATCATGGCCGGCGCCTGTCCGGACGCGACGCCGGCGGCGCAGCTGGGCGACCATTCCTGGTTTGCCTACCTGGTAGTCGACGACGCCGATGCCTGGCATGCGCGCGCAGGCGCGGCCGGCGCCCACATCTTCAAGGCGCCGCAGGACGAACCCTGGGGCATGCGCGAGTTCGGTCTGCGTACCGTGGACGGCCACCGCATCATGCTTGGCCAGGAGCTGGACGGCGCCTGAAACATCCGGCAACGTTTTTGCTGCCTAGGCGCACCGACAGTTTGCTACACTGCGCGCAAGGACACCAACAATGGAGACACACCGATGCCTACCCTGACCAAAGCCGGCCTGCTGGCCGCCATGCTGTTCACTTCCGCCGCCGCCTTTGCCCAAAACACCTCGCCGGTCGGCCTCTGGAAAACCATCGACGACGAAACCGGCAAGCCGAAAGCCCTGGTGCGCATCACCGAGGAAAACGGCGCCCTGCAAGGCAAGATCGAAAAGCTGTTCCTGGAACCGAACGTGGACCAGAACCCGAAATGCGTGGCCTGCGAAGACTCGCGCAAGAACCAGCCGATCGTCGGCATGACCATCGTCTCGGGCCTGAAAAAGGACGGCAACGAATACACCGGCGGCGAAATCCTCGACCCGAAGAAGGGCAAGGTCTACAAGAGCAAGGCCACCCTGCGCGAAGGCGGCAAGCAGCTGGAAGTGCGCGGCTACATCGGCGCACCGATGTTCGGCCGCTCGCAGGTCTGGCAGCGCGAACAGTAAGCTGGTATTGTTTTCATCCGAAGCGGCCTGCGGGCCGCTTTTTTTTATTCAAAGAATGCGATGACCCTGACCCAAAGCTACCTCTTCCTCGCCCTCGCCATCGTCGTCGAGGTGATCGGCACCACGGCGTTGAAGGCCACCGACAACTTCACGCGGCTGTGGCCGAGCATGCTGACCATCGTGTGCTACGCCGCCTCGTTCTACCTGCTGACCTTCAGCCTGAAGGTGCTGCCGACCGGGATCGCGTATGCGATCTGGTCGGGCGTGGGGATCGTCCTGATTTCGATCGTCAGCTGGGTCGTCTACAAACAGAGCCTGGACCTGGCGGCGCTGATCGGGCTGGGGCTGATCATCGCGGGTGTGCTGGTGATTAACCTGTTTTCGAAGAGCGTGGGGCACTGATCGCCTGTCCAGGCAGGGCGAGCCGCAAGCTCGCTGCCCAGAAAGCCAGGGCCAGTCCGCTCACGCCGGCGCCGAGCAGGCACACGCCCTGCCAGCCGGCGGCTGCGTAGACGGCCGTTGTCGCCAACGCGCCCAAGCCACTGCCGGCCGCCTAGAACAGCACGTAGGCCGCGACC
>DAMABW010000373.1:0-4911 GCA_031999925.1 Massilia sp.
GAGAAGCGGCGCCGGGATCGTCCTTGCCCTTCGCGGCCGAACAGTGGCTGCAGCGCCTGTCCGCCATGCAGCATCTGTCCGCCATGGAGCCCGCGGCCCCGCGGCCGCACGCGCAATACCGGCTTGGCTACGTACTGATGCCGCAATCGGCTTCGCGTAACGCGCCGGTCGGCCTGCACCCGTGCAAGCTGCGCCTGCATAGGAATGGCGGCATCGTCGGCGCCACCCTGCATACCGACCTCTACAGTTTGCTGGCGTTGCCGCCGGCCTGGGTGCGGCCCGACGACCAGGACTTCGTGCGGCAGATACTTGCCCAGCGCGCCGGCGCCATGCAGGCCGAGCTCTTCCGCCCGAGCGGACGCCTGGGCGCGCGCCTGCTCGAACAGCTGTGTGCGCAAGGGCGGCTGTTGTGGGCCGCGACCCGCGAAGACCTGCGCGAAGGCGCGCTGGCCGAAGTGCGTCCCGGCCCACGACGGCAAGCGACGCTCGGCTGGCACCCCGAGACGCGCGACAGCGAAGACGTCGGCTTGCGCTGGCGCTTCGACGACGGCGCCCCAATCGCAGCCGTGCTGGCGACCGACCCGGTGTGCTACCTGGACGGCGGCTTGCTGGGCGAACTGGCGCTGCCGCCATCGCTGGCGGCGCTGCCGCCGGCGCCCCTGATAACCCTGGTGGAGCAGGCGCCGTCCCTGCATGCCGAGCAGCGTGCGGGTATGGCGGCGCGCCTGGCCGAACTCGGCCTGGACGCCATCCTGCCGTTGCCGCAGGCACTGCAATTGCGCGAGCGGCGCGACATCGCGCCCGTGCCCTGCCTGCTGCTCAACAGCGAACCGAACACGCGCCGCAGCGTGTGGACCTGGCACGACTACGCGCAGCTCTCCTTCGACTACGACGGCTTGAGTACCGACGACGCGGACGGGCCGGTATTCAGGCGCGTGGTCGACGGCGGCGTCGAACTGGTCGTGCGCGACCTGCGGGCCGAAGAGGCGGCGGGCGCCATCCTCGCCGGGCTCGGCTTCGCGCCCCCGCGCCCCGGGACGCCGCTCGACGATCTGCACCAGCCACTGTGCCTGCCGAGCGAAGCCGACTGGCTGCACTTCGCCCGCCACGAGCTGCCGCGCCTGCACGTCGCCGGCTGGCAGATCGAGTTCGACGGTAATTACCGCTACCAGATCGCCGAGGTGCAGGACTGGTACGCCGACCTCAACGAAGACAGCGGAGGCAGTCCCTGGTTCGCGCTGGAACTCGGCATCGTGGTCGACGGCCGCCGCCATGCCTTGCTGCCGATGCTGCTGGAAATGATCCGCGCGGCGCCGGCCGATTTCACGCCGGCCGCGCTGGACGCGCACGAGGACGCCGCCGAAATCGTGCTCGACCTGGGCGGCGATACCCGCGTGGCCCTGCCGTGGCAGCGCATCAAGCCGATCCTGTCCACGCTGGGCGAACTGTATTTTGCCGAGCGCATCGACGCCAGCCTGCAACTACCGTTCGCCGATGCCGCGCGCCTGGCCGAACTCGAAGCGGCGGCGCAGATGCGCTGGCTGGGCGGCGAGCGCCTGCGGGAACTGGGCCGCAAGCTGCACGACTTCGCCGGCATCGCGCCGGTGCCGGCGCCGCAAGGCCTGCAGGCGCAACTGCGCGAGTACCAGCAGGCCGGCCTGGCGTGGATGCAGTTCCTGCGCGAGTACGGCTTCGGCGGCATCCTGGCCGACGACATGGGCCTGGGTAAAACGATCCAGACCCTGGCCCATATCCTGGTCGAGAAAGAGGCCGGCCGCCTGGATGCGCCGGCGCTGGTGGTGGCGCCGACCAGCCTGATGGGCAACTGGCAGGCCGAAGCCGCCCGCTTCGCGCCCGGCCTGCGCGTGCTGCTCCTGCACGGCAAGGACCGCGCCGAGCGCTTCGACCAAATGGCAGACGCCGACCTGGTGCTCACCACCTATCCCTTGCTCGGGCGCGACGAAGTGGCCTTGCGCGCGCAGCGTTTTCATTTGCTGATCCTGGACGAATCGCAGTACATCAAGAACCACCGCGCCCGTGCGGCCCAGGTGGCCTGCCTGCTGGATGCTCGCCACCGCCTGTGCCTGACCGGCACGCCGCTGCAAAACCACCTGGGCGAACTGTGGTCGCAGTTCCACTTCCTGATGCCGGGTTTGCTGGGCGACGACAAGAGCTTCAGGACGCGCTTTCGCAAACCGATCGAGCAGGGCGGCGACATGCGGCGCCAGGAACTGCTGATGCGGCGCGTGAAGCCCTTCATGCTGCGCCGGACCAAGGACAAGGTGGCGACCGAACTGCCGCCCAAGACCGAGGTCGTGGTGCCGGTCGAATTCAGCGCGGCCCAGGGCGACCTGTACGAAACCGTGCGCGTGGCGATGGACCGCAAGGTGCGCGAGGAGATCGGCCGCAAGGGCCTGGCGCGCAGCCAGATCGTGATCCTCGACGCCCTGCTCAAGCTGCGCCAGGTATGCTGCGACCCGCGCCTGCTGCGCCCGAACAGCGCGGCCGGTTCGGCCAAGCTCGACACCCTGATGGAATTGCTCGACACCCTGCTCAGCGAAGGGCGCAAGGTGCTGGTGTTTTCGCAGTTCACCAGCATGCTGGCGCTGATCGAAGCCGAGCTGAAAGAGCGCGCCATCGATTACGCCCTGCTCACCGGCGACACGCTCGACCGTGCCGCACCGGTCGCCGCTTTCCAGCAGGGGCAGGTGGACGTCTTCCTGATCAGCCTGAAGGCGGGCGGCGTCGGGCTGAATTTGACGTCGGCCGACACCGTCATCCACTACGACCCGTGGTGGAACCCGGCCAGCGAAAACCAGGCCACCGACCGCGCCTGGCGCATCGGCCAGCAGCAGCCGGTGTTCGTCTATAAACTGATCGCGCGCGGCACGCTGGAAGAAAAAATCCAGGCGCTGCAGCGGCGCAAGGGCGAGCTGGCCGACGCCGTGCTCGATGCCGAGGGCGGCCTGGCGCCGGCGCTCGGTGCGGAAGATTTGCAGGCGATCTTCGCGCAGCCCGCCGACTGAGCTTGCCGACTGAGCTTGCCCACTGCGCTTGCCCACTGCGCTGGCCAGCGCGGCCCTCAGTTCCTGGCCTGTCTGTTCTTCGTCTCCAAGAAGTCGCTCACCAGCTTGACCGTGGCGTCCGGATTTTCTTCCATCAGCCAGTGGCCGGCATGCGGCACCACGGCGCCGGTGACGTTCGTGGCGGCGTTGCGCATCACCTCGGCCATGGTGGCGCCGAAGGATAGTTCGCCGCCGATGGCCAGCACCGGCATGGTCAGCTTGCGCTGGCCGAGCGCGGCGTTGTCGCGTACGTCTTCGGCGCCGATGGCCGTGAACTGGGCAAAGGCGGCGCGCATTGCGCCGGGCTGGGCATACAGCTGCGCATAGTGGGCACGTGTCGCCTCGTCGATCTTGCTGCGGTCGCCGGCGAAGTCGTTCCAGAAGCGGTCGAGGTAGATGCGTTCGCGCCCCGCCACCAGGCGCTCGGCGTCCGGCCCGCCGAAATTGAAATGCCAGAGCTTGGGATTGAGAATCAGCTGGTTCCACGGCGGAATGCCGGGCACCGGCGCATCCATCACCACCAGCTTATTCACCTTGTCGGGGTAGCTGGCCGCATAGGCATAGGCGACCATGGTGCCGATGTCGTGCCCGACCACGTCGGCACGATCGATCTTGAAGGCTGTGAGCAAGGCGCGGATATCCTGGGCCTGCGCCTTCTTGGCGTAGCCGGAAGGCGCGCGCGAGGAGCGGCCCATGCCGCGCAGGTCGGGCACGATGACGGTATGGGTTTTCGCCAGGCGCTCGGCCAGCGGCCCCCACATGTCGCCGGTGTCGCCGAAGCCGTGGATCAGCACCACCGCCGGCCCGCTGCCGCCGGCGCGCACGAAGATGCTTGCGCCGTCGGGCATGTCGACGCTGCGGGTCGCAAAGCCGGGAACGGGCGCGGGTGCGGCGGCTTGCGTGAACGGCGAGAGGAAGAGGGCGGCCAGCAGGCAAGCCTGCAGCAGGAGTCGGAGTGTCATGGTGCGCCTCGTGGTTGGGAAATCGGTTGACTATGAAGTCTTGGAGTAATCCGGAACACAAGCGTTCCCACGACGGCTTAGACCTAGCGCATGATGAGGCTCAGCGCAACGACACCTCGCTCCTGAAACGCCACGCATAGGTCTGGCTCACCTTCAGCTGCTGCGGGTGCTCGCGCAGCTCGACCGTGATGTTGCCGAGTTCGTCGCGGCGGGCGCGGGCGATGGCGCGCACGGCCACCAGGGTGCCGCGGTGGATCTGCCAGAATCCGTCCGGGTCGAGCCCGGCTTGCAGTTCCTTCAGCGGCTTGCGGATCAGGCCTTCGTCGGTCGCGCTCACCACGCGCGTATAGCGGGCGTCGGATTCGAAGAACAGCACTTCTTCGATGGGGAAGATCTTGATCGTGCTGCCGGCGGTGGCGCTGATCCAGCGGATGCGTTCCTCCTGCGCGGCCGCGCGCAGGCGGCGGTCGAGTTCGGCCATGGCCTGGAGCAGGCCAGCGCTGTCGGCATGGCCGCCGGTGCCGCTTCCAATGCCCCGCTCGCGCAGGCGCGCCACCGCCTGCGCCAGGCGTTCCTGGGTGACCGGCTTGAGCAGGTAATCGATGGCGCCGAGGTCGAAGGCTTCCAGCGCATGGCTGTCGTAGGCGGTGGTAAAGACGACGCGGCAGGCGCCGCCGCTCGCGCCGGCCACTTCCAGGCCGCTCAGGCCGGGCATGCGGATGTCGAGGAAGGCGATGTCCGGGCGCAGGCGTGCGATCGCGTCAAGCGCCTCGCTGCCGTCCTCGCACAGGGCGACGATCTCGAGTTCGGGCCAGGCCAGGGCCAGCATGCGCCGCAGGTCGCTGCGCTGCAGGTCTTCGTCGTCGGCGATGATCGCGGTCGGC
>DAMABW010000374.1:0-4910 GCA_031999925.1 Massilia sp.
TGAGCATTGTTGATAACAAGAAAGCATTTTTCGATTACTTCATCGAGGACCGCTACGAGGCCGGCATCGTGCTGGAAGGCTGGGAAGTCAAGGCGATCCGCGAAGGCAAGGTGCAGATCAAGGAAGCCTATGTCGTCGTGCGCGGCGACGAGCTGTTCCTGTTCGGCGCCCACATCAGCGCGCTGACCACGGCCTCGGCGTTCAGCCACCCGGAAGCGCTGCGCACCCGTAAATTGATGCTGAAGCGCGCCGAGATCGACAAGCTGATCGGCAAAGTCGAGCGCTCGGGCTATACGCTCGTGCCGCTGAACCTGCATTTCAAGGGCGGCCGCGTGAAGTGCGAGATCGGCCTGGCCAAGGGCAAGAAGCAGCACGACAAGCGTGCGACCGAGAAGGATCGGGATGCCAAGCGCGAAGTGGCGTCGGCGATGAAGCAGCATCGCCGGTGATGTGGGGTTTGTGACGGGCAAGATCAGCCGTCACGATTTAGCGCATTCGACCGATCGACGCGTGGGCACGTTCGGTTTAGAGGCCCCCAGCCTCTAAACCCCCACCCTACGTTCGCATACACCAATTCCGTATCTACTGTAGGGTGGGCGCCACGTGCCCACGCGTTCAACCAACGCTTGACCAGCCTGGCTCTCAAGCCAGCTTGCTCCCCCGCCAAGCCAGGAAACTCAGCACCAGCCCCACTCCCACCCCGCACGCCAGCAGGAAGGCGCTCTCGAACAGCAGCGGCGCCACCAGCCCCGACACCAGCGCGAACGACATCATCTGGATGAAGCCCAGCATCGACGAGGCCAGCCCGCGGTTGTCCGGGAACAGGCTCAATGCCGTCATCTGGATCGCCGGCATCGCCACGGCCAGGCCGAAGGTATAGATCGCCAGCGGCAGCACCGCCCACGGAATCGCCGCCGGGAAGACCGCGTTGTAGCCGATGTTCAGCACCACCGAGACGGCCATGATGCCGAAGCCGATCCATTTCAGTTTCAGGGGATCGGTCTTGGCGGCACGCTTGCCGCCCCAGGCCGAACCCGCCACCATGCCGCCGATCAGCGGGATGAACATCCAGGCGAAGGCCGTTTCCGGCAGCCCGAGGATCACCATCACGAAGTTGGCCGCCGAGCCGATGTACAGCGACAGCCCGCCGAATGCCAGGCCCACCGACAGCGACAGCAACAGGAATTGCGGATGGCGCAGCACCTTGCCGTAGTTGCGCGCGATCGTGCCGGGGTGGAAGGCCTGGCGCTTCTCGACCGGCAGGCTTTCCGGCAGCAGCTTGAGAACGGCCAGCACCAGCAGCACGCCGAACACGGCCAGGAACACGAAGGTCGAGCGCCAGCCGAAATGCACGTGCAGCCAGCCGCCGAGGATCGGGGCGATGGCCGGGGCCAGGCCGAACACCATCATGATGTTCGACATCATCTTCTGCGCCTCGGCACCCTTCAGGCGGTCCTGCACGATGGCCTGGCCGATCACGGAACCGGCGCCGGCCGACAGGCCCTGCAGCGCGCGGAATGCCAGCAGCCAGCCGAAGGTGGGGGCGAATGCGGCGCCGATCGAGGCCAGCGTGTACAGGCTCATCGCCACCAGCAGCACGCGGCGCCGGCCGAAGGAATCGGACAGGGTGCCGTAGAACAGCATCATGAAAGCGAAGGTGAACAGGAACACGCTCAGGGTCTGCTGGACGGCGACCGGACCCACGCCGAAGTCGCGCCCGATGGCGGGCATGGACGGCAGATAGGTGTCGATCGCGAGCGCCCCGGCCATGCCGAGGCAGGCCAGGATGACGGTCAAAAGTCGGTACATCGGAGGGCTTTCAGAAAACGCGGCGCCACGACAGGCGGCGCACGGCCCGCGATTGTACAGAGATTTCCATCAGTGCATCGACCGGCCCCTCGGCGCGGCCTGGGTGTGGCTTCCAGCCGACGCTCTACCCGAACACCGGAATTGCGGGGCGAAATGATGCTTCCTTGTGGAAACAAACTGGTCGGATAGCGGTATCCTATGCGGGCGATCATTCCGACCAATCCTATTCGCCCGCGTCATGCCGCACTCCACCGACTCGCTTAATCGCCGCCTGCAAACGCTCGATGCCCAGCGCACACCCATCATGCTGCGCTCAATCGTCCTGATGACGGTCTTCTGCCTGATGCTGGTCGGCCTGCATTCCTGGAGCCTGTGGGCGTCGCGCCAGGGCGAACTCGAACAGACGGCGGTGAGCACGGCGAACATGGCGCGCGCCCTGGCCTCGCATGCCGAGCGCTCCCTGCACACGGCCGACGCGGTGCTGGCGGAACTTGTCGAGCGCGCCGAGGAAGCCGGCCCGGGCAAGCTGGACGGCGAGCGCATGCACAAGCGGATGGAGCACATCACCGCGGCCAGCACCGAAATCCAGGAACTGTTCGTGTACGACGCCGACGGCAGCCGCCTGGCGACGTCGCTGCCGACCCTGCTACCGGGTACCAACATCGACCGCGAATACTTCCGTTACCACATGACCCACGCCGACCGCGGCGCGCGCATCGGCAAGCCGATCCATAGCCGCTCGAGCGGCGCCCTGACGATCCCGGTCACGCGCCGCATCGACCGGCCCGACGGCAGTTTCGGCGGCGTGGCCATGGCCTCGCTGCGGCTCGACTTCTTCGGCAGGTTCTACGACAGCTTCGATGTCGGCCAGACCGGCACCATCATCCTCGCCATCGACGACGGCACCCTGCTCTACCGCCGCCCCTTCAAGCCGGAGATGGTCGGCACCAGCATCGCGAACGGGCCGGTGACCCAGCTATATAAAAAATCCGGCCCGGTCGGCACGGCCATGCTGACCGCCCGCATCGACGGCATCGAGCGTCTCTACAGTTACCGCCACCTGGACGGCTTCCCGCTGCTGGTGGCCACCGCCCAGTCGAAGGACGAGATCCTGCGCGGCTGGTGGATCGCCGTGATCAAGATGAGCTGCGTGGTGGTCTTCGCGGTCGGCATGCTGGCCTGGGGCGTGCGCCGCATGGTGCGCCAGCTGCGCGTGCGTGAGGCGCTCGAAGACGAGCTGCGCGCCGCCCGCGCCGCCCTCGAACTGCGCAACGTCACGCTGCGCCAGCTGGCGGACAGCGATGTACTCACCGGGCTGGCCAACCGGCGCCGCTTCGACGAGACCCTCGCCGCCGAGCACGAACGCGCGCGGCGCAGCGGCATGCCCTTCTCGCTGATCCTGCTCGACGTCGACTACTTCAAGAAGTACAACGACCGCTACGGCCACGTGGCCGGCGACGATTGCCTGCGCCAGGTGGCCGGCGCCATCGCCACCGGGCCGCGCCGCCCGACCGACCTGGCGGCGCGCTACGGCGGCGAGGAGTTCGCAGTGATCCTGCCGGACACCGACCGCGACGGCGCTTGCGCGGTCGCCGAGAAGATCCGGCAGGCGGTGCTGGCGCTCGACGTGGCGCACGCCGACAGCGCCTGCGGGACTGTCAGCATCAGCCTGGGCGTGCACACCTGCTGGCCGGCGGCCGACGCCGCATCCACGCCGCTGGCCTGCATCGAAGCGGCGGACGCCCTGCTGTACCGGGCCAAGACCGACGGGCGCAATCGCCTGGCGGTGTGCGCGGAGCCTGTGCCGGCCTGAGAACGACCGGAGGGTTCAGGCGCCGGCCTGCCGGTATTCCTCGAACACCTGGCCGACGAAGTCGACCACCGCGCGGATGCGCGCGCTGTTGCGCAGGCTGCGGTGCATCGACAGCCAGATCTCCTGGTCGAGTGCGGGAATGCGCGGCATCGCGGCCACCAGGTCCAGTCCTTCGCCGGCCAGGAAAGTGGCCAGCACGCCCAGGCCGGCGCCGTGGGCCACGCCATCCAGGATGCCGAGGCCGTAGCTGCAGCGCATCCAGGGCGCCGGCGCACCGGGCAAGGCGCGCAGCCAGCGGTCGGACTGGAACTCGGCGCGCGGCTCGTCGAAGCCGACGAACGGCAGCTTCGCCCAGTCCTGGCGCGCGAGGGCGTCGGCATGGCGCGTGGCCACCTCGCGGCTGCAATACAGCCCGAACGACAATGTGCCGAGGCGGCGCGCCACCAGGTCCAACTGCTCGGGGCGGTAGGGACGCACGGCGATATCGGCTTCGCGCCGCGCCAGGCTGTAGGGCCGGTGCGAGGTGACGATCTCGACCTCGACGTTCGGATAGGCGTCGTGGAAGCGCGCGAAGCGCGTGGTCAGGAAGTAGGACAGCCATTCGTCGGTGTTGATGCGCACCAGGCCGGAGGCGGCATGCGCATCCTGCTGGTCGCGCGTGCGTTCGACCTCCAGGGCGATCTCGCCCATCTGCCCTGCCAGGGCGAAGATCTCGGCACCGAAGGCGGTCGGCACGCAGCCGCCCTGGAATCGCTCGACGATCTTCTGCCCCACCGCCGCTTCGAGTTCGTCGAGCCGGCGCGACAGCGTGGCCGCGCTCAGCCCGGCCTTCCTGGCCGCCCCGCGCAGCGTGCCTTCTTCCGCGATGAACAGCACCAGCCGCAGGTCGTCCCAGTTCAGGTGTTTCATATCTGGAGCATTATGATGAGCTTTTGCCTATATGCATACATTTATGGAGTATGCGATCATGCGGCCCCTACGTCAACGGCGCTTCCCGCTACGGGAGCACCAGCATCAAGGATTCACATGCGACCATTTCGCGACCGTGTACGTCACGCGCTCAGCTTCGAGGCCGTGGCCCTCGCCATCTTCATTCCCGGCTCGGCCTTGCTGTTCGGGCAGCCGCTCGAGCACATGGGCTTCATCGGCATCGCCTCGGCTACTATCGCCACGCTCTGGAACTTCATCTATAACTGGGGTTTCGATCGCGCCATGCTGCGCCTGCGCGGGGGCGTGCAAAAGACACTGGCGATCCGCGTCGTGCACACCCTGCTGTTCGAAGCCGGAC
>DAMABW010000375.1:0-4893 GCA_031999925.1 Massilia sp.
ACTCGAGGCGGCGATGGTCGGCCGCACCACCATCATCATCGCGCACCGCCTGGCCACCGTGCAGCGGGCCGATCGCATCGTGGTGATGGAAGATGGTCAAGTGGTCGAGACCGGCACCCATGGGTCCCTGGTGGCGCAAGGTGGCATCTATGCCAACCTCGCGGCATTACAGTTTCATCACATCCATGGTCAACATTGATACAAAGCGTTGTTGCGGGACAGCACCTGTACTGACTTAACGCAACTTTCGTTGCGTTAGGGAATAACCCGCCGTTATGATCGGCAGAGAAACCGGTATTTTCCTTATTTCTCTCGCCATGTCTAACAGTAAATTCAACTTCGCGAACTGGAGCGTCGGCTCCAAGATCAGCGCGTTTTCCTTTGCCCTGGTGGGCGTCATCATCGGCGCCCTGGTGCTCACCACCAGCACCACCACCTCGTCGCTGCTCGAAGAGCGCGCCGCCCGCAACGTGTCGACCGAGCTCGGCGGCTTGGTCTCAACCGTTTCGCTGTTCCACAAGACCGTGTCGAACGAGGCGGTCAGCTTTGGCAAGGTGTTCGCGGCGGGCTTCCCCGGCACCTTCGAACTGGATGCAAGCGAGACCGTCGACATCGGCGGCAAGGCCGTGCCCGCATTGAAGCACGACGGCAAGGTGCTGGACCTCGACTTCAGCGCGCCCGACCGCTTTTCGAAAGAAACCGGCGGCAACGCCACCATCTTTGCCGCCAGCGGCGACGATTTCGTCCGCGTCAGCACCTCGGTGAAAAAAGAGAACGGCGAGCGCGCCGTCGGCACCCAGCTCGACCGCACCACGCCGGCCTACGCCGCCCTGCGCGAAGGCAAGGTCTACGTCGGCCTGGCGACCCTGTTCGGCAAGCAGTTCATCACCCAGTACGAACCGGTGCGCGACGCCGCCGGCAAGGTGGTCGGCGCCCTGTACGTGGGCATCGACATCACGACCGACCTGGCCAGCCTGAAGGAGCGCATCCGCGCCGCCAAGGTCGGCGAGACCGGTTATTTCTATGTGCTGAGCGCGGCACCGGGCAAGACCTATGGCGACCTGATCGTGCACCCGACCCAGGAAGGCAAGAACATCCTCGACAGGCGCAGCGCCGACGGCCATGCCTTCGTGCAGGAGATGCTGGAGAAAAAGAGCGGCGAAACCGCGTACCAGTGGCAGAATCCCGGCGAAACAACGGTTCGTGAGAAATTCGTGCTCTACACCCCGTTCAAGGACTGGAACTGGGTGATCGCCGGCGGCACCTACCGCGACGAGATCACCGCCGAGGCGACCGCCCTGCGCAACCGCTACATCGCCTACGGCCTGGTGGCCCTGGCCGCGTTTGCCGCCGTCCTGTATGCCTTCGTGCGCAAGGCGGTCACCGGTCCGCTGGCCGAGGTGCGCGACGCCGCCGTGCGCATCGCCGAGGGCGACCTGACGGTGACCATCGCCAGCCGCGGCAGCGACGAGATCGGCCGCCTGACCGATGCCATGAACGGCATCAGCCGCAATTTGTCCAGCGTGGTCGGCAACGTGCGCGACGGCGCCGAGCAGATCGCCAACGCCTCGCAGGAAATCTCGATGGGCAACCTCGACCTGTGCTCGCGCACCGAGGAGCAGGCCGCCAGCCTGGCGACCACCGCGTCGTCGATGGGCGAACTGACCGAGACCGTGCGCCAGAACGCCGACCACGCGCGCCAGGCCAACCAGTTGGCAATGAACGCCTCCACGGTAGCCGAAAAGGGCGGCAACATCGTGGCCCAGGTGGTCGACAAGATGGAGTCGATCAACCAGTCCTCGCGCAAGATCGGCGACATCACCGGCGTCATCGACGGCATCGCCTTCCAGACCAACATCCTGGCGCTGAACGCAGCGGTGGAAGCGGCACGCGCCGGCGAACAGGGCCGCGGCTTCGCGGTCGTCGCCAACGAGGTGCGCAACCTGGCCCAGCGCAGCGCCGCGGCGGCCAAGGAAATCAAGAGCCTGATCGCCGCCTCGTCCGGCGACGTCGAAGCCGGCAGCAAGCTGGTGGGCGAAGCCGGCGCCACCATGCACGAGGTGCTGGCCAGCGTCGGCCGCGTGACCGACATCATGGCCGACATCAGCGCCGCCAGCGCGGAGCAGAGCAGCGGCATCGAGCAGGTGAACCTGGCGATCGGCGAGATGGATGAATCGACCCAGCGCAACGCGGCGCTGGTGGAAGAAGCCAGCGCCGCCGCGCAGGCGATGCAGGACCAGGCGGCGCAACTGGCGCGCGCGGTGCGTGCGTTCCGCCTCGATACGGCGCCGGCGAACGACGCGCTGCCAGCACCGGCCAAGCACCTCGCACTGCCGCGTTAATGTAGGGTGGGGCGGGCCGCGCGAGGCACTTGTCCCCACCGACACGGCATCGGCGACTTTCGGTGAGGACAGGTGCCTTGCGCGGCCCCACCCTACGGTACACTGGCGCTCCTTCTGAACGGAGCCCATCTTGACCGACGCCGACCTGATCCGCCGCTGCCATACCGTCTTCCCCGGCCACCGCGCCCGCACCCCAGCCGACACCTACGCCGCCATGGCCGCCTGGTGCGAGGCCAACGACATCGAACACGACGTCTACGGCAGCGGCGCCCTGATCGAATCCTTCGAGAAGAAAATCGCCGCCCTGCTCGGCTTCGAGGCCGCCGTGTTCTGCATCAGCGGCACCATGACCCAGGTCACCGCCCTGCGCCTGGCCAGCATGGACCGCGCCAACGCCCCGGTGGCCCTGCACCCGACCTCGCACATCTTCGTCCACGAACGCTCCAACTACCAGCTGCTCGGCCACTTCGACGCCCTGCAGGTCGGCGACCGCCACCGCCCGTTCACCGCCAGCGATCTGGAAGCCATCCCTGACCGCCTGGCCGCGGTCGGCCTGGAACTGCCGATGCGCGAGATCGGCGGCCAGGTACCGTCATGGGACGAACTCGAGGCCATCAAGGCGCACTGCCGGGCGCGCGGCGTCCACCTGCACATGGACGGCGCCCGTTTGTGGGAAACGGCCGCCGGTTACGGCAAGCCGGTCGACGCGATCGCCGCCGGCTTCGATTCGGTGTATGTGTCGCTGTACAAGGGCATCGGCGGCCTGGGCGGCGCCATGCTGGCCGGCAGCCACGCGTTCGTCGCCCGCGCCGCCGAATGGTTCCGGCGCCAGGGCGGCAACGTCATCCACCGCTCCCCCTACATCGTGGCCGCCGCGATGGGATTCGACGCCCGCCTGGCGGCCATGCCCGATTATTTCAGACGCACCGAGTTCCTGTACGGAGCCCTGCGCGCGCATCCCGACATCCGCGTGAACCCGGCGCGCCCGGCCGCCAACATGCTGCACCTGCACCTGCCGGTGGGCCGCGAGCGTGCCCTCGCCATCCGCAACACGCTCGCCGAACAGCACGGCGTCTGGCTGTTCAACCGCATCAACCATGGCGTGCTGCCCGACACCCGCTACTTCGAACTGTACGTCGGCGATAACCTGCTGAATACGGCGGACGACCGGATCGTCGATGCCCTGGCCTTGCTGGCGGCGCAGCTGCGTACGCCTGTATAAGTTACAATGCCGGGTTTTCTCCTGAAGGATCGCGATGCGCCAATACCTCGACTTCATGCGCCATGTGAAAGAGCACGGCGCCCATAAAACCGACCGCACCGGCACCGGCACCCTGTCCGTGTTCGGCCACCAGATGCGCTTCGATCTGCAGGAAGGCTTTCCGCTGGTGACCACCAAGAAGGTGCACCTGAAGTCCATCATCCATGAACTGATCTGGTTCCTCCAGGGCTCGACCAACATCGCCTACCTGAAGGACAACGGCGTCTCGATCTGGGACGAATGGGCCGACGCCAACGGCGACCTCGGTCCGATCTACGGCTACCAGTGGCGCAACTGGCCGACGCCGAAGGGCGAACACATCGACCAGATCGCCCAGGTGATGGAGCAGATCAAGACCACGCCCGACTCGCGCCGCATGATCGTCTCGGCCTGGAACGTGGCCGACATCCCGCAGATGAAGCTGCCGCCCTGCCACGCGCTGTTCCAGTTCTACGTCGCCGACGGCAAGCTGTCCTGCCAGCTGTACCAGCGCAGCGCCGACATCTTCCTGGGCGTGCCCTTCAATATCGCCTCGTATGCGCTGCTGACCCACATGATGGCCCAGCAGGCCGGCCTGGAAGTGGGCGACTTCGTCTGGACCGGCGGCGACTGCCATTTGTATTCGAACCACCTCGAGCAGGCCGAGTTGCAGCTCTCGCGCGAGCCGCTGCCGCTGCCGAAGCTGGTCATCAAGCGCAAGCCGGAATCGCTGTTCGATTACCGGTTCGAAGACTTCGAAGTAGTCGATTACCAGTCGCACGCGGGTATCAGGGCGCCGGTCGCGGTCTGAGCGAGACGGGCGCGATGGTCATAGGCCAGGTCCGTGCGCTGTCGCTGCGTGCGCAGCGGGGCGCGCTGCCGGTGCGGGTCGAGCGCGCCGTGGCTGTTGCGGGCGCCGGCTTTGAAGACGACATCCATGCCGACCCGGTCTCGCCGCGCCAGATGCTGCTGGCCAGTGCCTCGGTCTACGACACGTTCGACCTTCCTGCGCACGCGCTGCGCGAAAACCTGCTGGTCGATGTCGATACGGCCAGTCTCGCTTCCGGTACGGTTCTCCAACTCGGCGAAGCAGTACGCATCCGATTGATGTTCCAGTGCGAGGCCTGCGGCCAACTCGACGTCCAGCGGCGCGGGCTGGCCAGCGCACTGGGCAACCGGCGCGGCATGCTGGCGCGTGTCATCGAAGGCGGCACCGTTCTTGCTGGCGACATGATCGCGCAACTGGACGAGCGCATGCCGCCCTGGTCCGACGACTGGCGCGAGCGTGTGATGGCGGTGCTGGATGCGGTG
>DAMABW010000376.1:0-4876 GCA_031999925.1 Massilia sp.
CAGGCGGCGATCGCGGCCACCGCCATCCACAATGCCCTGCCGTGGGCGCTGCGCCCCAACCTCAGCACCAGCTCAAGCTCAAGCGCCAGCGCCACCGACCAGCAACGCGCAGCCTGACCCGCGCCCGCTTGCCGCCCCTTCCCGTCAGCCGTCCTGCCCGGGAACCGCGCCGGCCTGTGCACGCTCCAGCATGCGTTCGAATTCCGCCACCGGCAACGGCCGGCTGAACAGGTAGCCCTGCACCTCGTCGCAGCGACGTTCGTGCAGGAAGTCGCGCTGCGGCGCCGTTTCCACGCCCTCGGCGATGACGCGCATGCCGAGGTCGTGCGACAGCGAGATGATGGCACCCACCATGGCGGCGCTGCCGGCGTCGGTCTCGATGTCGCGCACAAAAGACTGGTCGACCTTCAGCACGTCAACCGGGAAGCGCTTCAGGTAGGCCAGGCTCGAGTAGCCGGTGCCGAAGTCGTCGATGGCCAACTGCACGCCCATGGCCTTGATCTCCTGCATGGTGGCGATTGCCAGTTCAACTTCGTCCATGACCAGGCTTTCGGTCAGTTCGAGTTCGAGGCTGGCCGCGTCCAGCCCCGACTCGCGCAGCGTCGCCGCGATCAGGCCGGCCAGCCCGGCTTCGCGGAACTGGCGCGACGACAGGTTCACGGCCACACGCAAGGGTCCGTACCCGGCGCGCTGCCAGGCGGCCGCCTGCAGGCAGGCGCTGCGCAGGGCCCAGGCGCCGATCGGCACGATCAGGCCGGTGTCCTCGGCCAGCGCGATGAAGCGATCCGGGCGCATCATGCCCAGTTCCGGATGGCGCCAGCGGATCAGCGCTTCCATCCCGATCACGCGGCCAGTGGCGAGCAGGATCTGCGGCTGGTAATGGAGCTCGAACTGGTTTCCGGCCAGGGCCACGCGCATGGCGTCGGCCAGCGCCAGGCGTTCGCTGACACGCTCGTTCATGCCCGGCAGGTAGAAGCGCGCGGTATCGCGGCCGGCCTCCTTGGCGCGGTACATGGCAATCTCGGCATGCTTGACCAGGGTTTCGGCATCGCGGCCGTCGGCCGGGAAGGCGGCGATGCCGGCGCTGCAGCTGAGGTGGAAGCGCCGTCCCTCGTCCTCGAACGGCTGCCCCACCGCGCGCAGCACCGCGTCCACGGTCGCCATCACCTGGTCTTCGCCGCTACGCTCGATCAGCATCAGCACGAATTCGTCGCCGCCGGTGCGCGCCACCGTGTCGTCGGGCCGCACCGCCGCCGCGATGCGTTGCGCCGCCTCCTGCAGCACGCGGTCCCCAACGGGATGTCCGAGGCTGTCGTTGACGTACTTGAAGTGGTCGAGGTCGAGCGCCACCACCCAACCCTGGCGGCCATGCTGGCCGGCGAACACCACGGCGCGCTCGATGCGGTCGCCCAATAAGGCGCGGTTCGGCAGGCCGGTGAGGGTATCGTAGCGCGCCCGGTGTTCCAGCTCGGCCTCGTAGCGCTTGGCGGTGGTGACGTCGTATTCGGTGATCACGAAGTGCTCGGTGCGGCCGTCGGCGCCGTGCACCGGCGCCACGTAGACCTCGGCATACAGTTCGCTGCCGTCCTTGCGCCGCAGGCGCAGCAGCGCGTGGCCTTCGCGCTCCTCGCGCATGGTGTTGTGCAGTTCGTGCACGGAGGCCTGCTCGGGCAGGCCGGCGATCAGTTCGTCAAGCGGAAGCCCGGTCAGCTCGTCCTTGCCGTAGCCGCGCATGCGCATGAAGGCCTGGTTCACGTATTCGATCGGATAGCCGGGCTTGGTGGCGTCGGCCAGGATCACGCCGTTGGCGCTGGCGTCGATGGCGCGGAAGTACAGGCGCATGGTTTCCGAGGTGCGGCGCAAGTCGGCGGTGCCCAGTTCCACCAGGCGCTCGACGCGCCGGCGCCGCGTGACGCTCGCATGCACATAGGCGGTAACCGCCAGCGTGCAGACCAGGCTCAGCACCAGCAAGACGCTCGATCCCAGGTGCACCGCCGCCGTCTCGCGGGCGCGCGCCCGCAATTCCCAGCCCTGGCCATACACGTCGAAGCGCTGGCTGCGCTCGACCATGTGGGCGCCCAGCAGTTTGCCCCACCAGGCCGGCTCGTCGGGTTCGGCATTGCCGTAGCGCGCCACTTCCAGCATCGTGCGCTTGCCGTCGACCTGGCCCGCCAGGACCACCTCGACGCCGCGATGGCGCAGCAAATTGGCGCTCAGCAGCTTCTGCTCGATCAGACTGGCCACGTCGATCACCACCTCGGTGATGCCGGCCGCCCCACCCGGCCCGGCGCCGCCGCCATTGCTGGCATCGCCGGCAAGCGGCATGGCGATCACGATACCGTGCCCGCCGCGCGGCTCGATCAGCGGCACCACGCCACTCGCGGTCCAGGCCTTGCGCGCCAGCGTACGGTCGACCAGGGCGCGGTGCGGGCCGAAGGCCCAGATGTCGTAGCCGTGCGCGACGTGCTCCACCGGTTCGGGAATGATCTTGTCGAGCGGCAGGTAGAGGGGACGTGCGACGGCGGGCTCGAACCCGGCGCCGCGGCGCTGGCGTATCTGGAAATCGGGCCAGTGCACACGGCGCGCAGCCTCGTAGGCGGCGCGCTCGTCGGCGCGCACGAAGCGGTACACGGCCAGGGCCTGGATGTAGGGATGGGCGCCGGCCAGGGGCGCGGCAAAGCGCGCAAACTGTGCGTCGCCGACCTGCGCGGTCGAGCCGAGCAGCAGGTTAATTGCGCGCATGGCTTCGGCGGCATCGTCGAAGCTGCGCGCCACCGCCGCCACCCGCGCCTGCACCCGGCGGTCGACATCGAAGTCGTTGCGGGCGTGTTCCGAGGCCTGGAGAATACTAAACAGCAGCCAACTGAGGGCCACGCCGCACAACAGCGTGGCGATCGTCGCGGGATGCAGGGCGCGCACCCGCCCGATGCTGGAAACGCTCATGGTGGCCATGCGGCCAGTCTAGCAGATGCATGGTGAATAAAGGCCGCGTTCGCTGCACGCCAGCGTCGGCGCGCCGCGTTCAGCGCGTGCCCGACGCCAGCGCGATGCGCCGCCTGATCCGCTCCAGCGCCGCCGCGTCGCCCGCCACCTGCGCCCGCTGTTCCGCCACGCCCAGCCACATCAGCAAGGGGCGGCGCCAGCCCTGCTCCGACGCGGTATCCGTGGCCGCCTCGATGTCGGCCGGGGATATTTTCCCCGCTTTGAACAGGGCGCCGGCCGCCACCTGCCGCGCCAGGGGATCGGCTACGCCCTTCAAGGAACCGCTCGCCACCACCGGCCGGTGCTGCTCGGGCAGCGCCGCCGCATCCAGCCCGTCCCAGCGCCCGCCGATATACGCCGCATACGCACGCTGCTGCGCAGTGGCGTCCGGCGCCAGCGCCGCAAAGCCGGGGCAATCGTCGAACTCCAGGCTGGCCGCCAGCGTCGCGCAGCGCACCAGCTCAACCTGCGCCACCAGTGCCGGCTGCCCGGTGCTGGCGGTTTCGCGCCGCGCCCGCGCAAACTCGGCGTTCGCCGCGGCGGTATTCCCACGCAGGTAGTCATCGGTGAAACCGTCGAGCGCGTCCTTCGCGTCGGCCTGCCAGCTCGGCGGCGCCGGTTTGCTGGCGCAGCCGGCCAGCGCCAGTGCAATCAGGATCAGGGGTATCTTCATGGCAGCTTGATCTCCTGCTTCGCTTGGCCGAACGGCCACTTGCGGTTGATTTCATCGACCAGGCGGTTCACCTTGCGCAGGCTGGCGTCGACCTCGCCGCGCAGCGCGCCCAGGTCTTCGGTGGCCACGCGCGCATTCGAACCCACGGCCTGGGCCTCGACCAGCACCGCGTCGACCTTCTTCAGCGTGCCGCGCGCATCCTGCAGCACGCCCTGCAGCTCGACCACCGCGGCCTGGGCATCCTCGACCATGCCTTTCTTGCCGTACAGGCGCTGGTCGGTCTTCGCCAGCAGGGTATCGAGGCGCTGCAGGGTCTGGACGAACTTGCCGGCTTCGTCGTCGCCCAGCGCGCCGCTGAGCAGGCCGTATTTGCCGGACAGGCGCCCGGTCATGGTCTGGATGTTTTCCAGGCTGCCGCTCATGGCCGAGCCGTCGGCGGTCATGTTTTCCAGATTGTTCAGCAGCGAACGCGCGGTGGCCACCAGGCCCGGAATCTCGGCGGTCACGTCGCCGCGCAGTACCGGGCGCACCGAGTTGTCGGGCAGCGGCGGATCTTCCAGCAAACCGGTAAAGGCGCGGATACGGGTTTCGCCCACCACGCTGCGCTCCAGGGTGAAGACGCTGGAGGTGCGCAGCCATTTGGCGTCTTCCTTCGACACGTCGATCACGATGTTGACCTTGCCGTCTTTCGCCAGGTCGACCAGGCGCACGCGCCCGATCGGGAAGCCTGCGAAGGTCATGTCCATGCCCGGGATGACGCCTTCGGAGTTGTCGGTCTCGAGCACCAGTTTCTGGGTCGGCTCGAATACACCGCGCGCGTACATCACGTACACGACAAAGGCGATGATCAGCGCGGCGACGACCGCCAGCAGGATCATCGCCTTGGTTTCCACGTGGGCCGGTTCGTCTTGAATAGTGTCGGTCATGGTGTCAGATGTATTTTATGGCAAGCGAGGAGCCTTCGATCAGCAGCAGTACGAACAGCAGGCGCAGCGCGCCGGGCTGCACGTTCGAGGCCAGGCGGCGCGGATAGCGCTGCAGTTCGAGGATGGCGGCGGTCGGGATCACGGCCACCGCCAGGCCGAACAGCATGGTCTTGAGCACAAAGCCGATCGTCACCACCGGCTCGAACACGCGGCCGACGGTGCGGGTGTAGTCCGGCAGGCCCCAGGGCGACAGGCCGTAGACGTTCAGGTAGGCCAGCAGCAGCACGATGGTGGA
>DAMABW010000377.1:0-4854 GCA_031999925.1 Massilia sp.
GCAGGCCCAGCACCAGCGCCGTGCCCTGGATCATCGGCACGTCGCGCCCGAAGATGGCGTGCACCAGTGCGTGGCCGATGCCGGGCCAGGCGAAGATGGTCTCGACCAGCACCACGCCTTCGACCAGGTACACGAGCTGCACGCCGAGGTAGGCGACCACCGGCGCGGCCACGTTGCGCAGGCCGTGGCGCAGCAGGGCCTGGCGCAAACTCAAGCCCTTTGTCAGCGCAAAGGCGAAATAGGCCGAACCGCGCACCGCCACCATGGCGTCGCGCGCCACGCGGCAGGACACGGCGGCCATGCCCAGCGCCAGCGTCAGCGCCGGCAGCAGGATGCTGCCATGGTCGTCGTGCCCGGCTGCCGGCAGCACGCCCAGCTTGACCGAGAACAGCAGCACCAGCACCAGGCCGAGCAGGAAAGAAGGCAGGGCGCGCAGCACGGTCGATACGGCCAGCGTCAGCCGGTCGAGCATGCCGCCGGGCTTGAGGCCGGCCAGCACGCCAAGCGTCGGGCCGATGAGCAGCGACAGCGTCATTGCCAGCAACGACAGGTTCAGCGTCGGTCCCAGTTGCCAGGCGATTTCCTTCGCCACCGGCTGGGCCGTCACCTGCGACACGCCGAGGTCGAAGCGCAGCAGGCGGCCCCACCACTCGGCCAGCGCTGCCGGCCAGGGCCGGTCCAGGCCCAGCTCCAGGCGCACCGCCTCGGCGGCGGCCGTGGTCACCATGTCGTAGCCGTAGCGGCCGGCCGCGATGCGGTAGGCCATGTCGCCCGGCAGCATGCGGGTCATGAAGAAGCACAGGGTGCCGACCAGCAGCGCCACCAGTACGGCCTGCACCAGGCGGTGCGCTAGTGCTGGAACGATGCGGCGCACGAAGTTACGTGATGCTGGCGAGGAAAGGAAAGTCAGGTCCATTGGAGTTGCGCGATCCGGTAGCTGCGCTCGAAGGGGTCGATGCTGACGCCGGCGATGCGGCGGCTGGCCGCGCATACCTGGCGATACCACACCACGGGAATCACCGGCAGTTCGGCCTGCAGCGCCGCGGCCACCGCCTTGCGCGCGGCGGCGTCCAGCGCGGCATCGGGCTGGGTGGCCGCCGCCAGGCGCGCCAGCGCCGCCGGCATCCCGGCGTTGCGCCAGCCCATCGCGCCCCAGTCGCCGCCCTCCGGTCCGAAGTCCTGCAGCAGGGTCGCCACCGGGTCGGGCAGGTTGCCGAAATTGCGCGCCACCAGGCCCATTTGCAGGGCGCCGCTGCGGTGTCCGGCCGGGATGTCGCTCGAATTCCCGATGACCACGCGCACGGCGATGCCGATCTGGCGCATCTCTTCCTGCAGTGCGGTGGCGATCAACGGCAGTTCGGGACGGTCGACGAAGGTGGTCAGGCTCAGCTCGAAACGCTGGCCGTTCCTGCGGCGGATGCCATCTGGCCCCGGCTGCCAGCCGGCCTGCGCCAGCAATTGGCGCGCCGCTTGCGGATCGGTGCGCAGCGGCGCCAGCGCCGGGTCGTGCCAGCCGCTCATCGCGGGCGGGAATAGCTGGTTGGCGCCGAGGTCGGCATCGCGCAGCAGGCCGCGGGCGATGCCATGGCGCTCCACGCACAGGGAAATCGCGCGCCGCACGCGCACGTCGGCGAGATAAGGATGGCCGGCGTTCAGCTTGATGAAGGTGGTACGCGGCAGCATCTCCGTGACCAGCACGGCCTGCGGGCTGCGTTGCAGCGCGCGGATGCTGGGCGGGTCGAGCGAAAAGGCGAGGTCGGCCTGGCCGCTCTGCACCAGCAGGGTCCGGGTCTCGGCGCGCGCCACGCTGATGTAGCGGGCGCGCCGCACCTGGCCCGGGACCTGCAGGCCGCCATAGCCGTCGAAGCGCTCGACGTCGAACTGCTGCGGCATCGAGATCGAGGTGATCCGGAACGGCCCGCTGCCGACGATGCGCACCACGTTGCCCCTGGCGTCGAAGGCCGACGGCGCCAGGATCTGGAGCGAGGAATGGGTGAGCAGGTAAGGCAGCGGCGCGAACGGACGGTTCAGGGCGATCACGATGTCGCCGCCTTCGGCCGCGATGGCGCGGATGTCGGCCAGGCGCAGCACGCCGGGGCGGCCGTGGGCACGGCGCAGGCAGGCCAGCACGCTTTCGGGCGTGATCTCGGTGCCGTCGTGGTAGCGCCGGTTGCCGCGCAGGCGAAAGCGCCAGAGCAGGCCATCGCTCGAGACCCGCCAGGAGGTCGCCAGGCGCGGCTGCAGGCGGCCGCGCTTGCTGACGTCGAGCAGGGTCTCGACGACCTCCATGCGCGCGAACATGTAGCCGGCGCGCGATGGGTCGAGTCCCGTCATCTCCCAGGGGCCGACCACGGTCAGCACATCCTTGCCGGCGGCGGTGAAGGTGTGCGCGTGCGGGCCGGCACGGTCGTCGGCGCCGGCGCGCCAGGGCTGTAGCGCGGCGGCGGCAGTGGCAGTGAGCAGCGTGCGGCGGCGGCGCGAAGGGCGTGCGTCGGTCACGCCGGGAAGGGTGGTGTCGCTCGTCATCGCTCAGAACCGGTAACGCACATCGAGGCGGATGGTGCGGTCCGCGCCAGGGTTCACCCACACCTGGCTGTAGGAGCTGGCGTAGTACTGCTTGTCGAACAGGTTGTCCACGTTCAGCGACCAGCGCAGGTGCGCATTCGGCGCATACGAGGCCACCAGCTTCGCCGTGGTGTAGGCCGGCAGGGTGAAGCCGCTGGAGCGCGCGACGTCGCCCAGGCGCTCGCCCACGTGGTTGATGCCCGCGCCCAGCATCGCCGTGCCGCAGCCCAGCGCAAAGCGCGGCGTCACCAGCAGCGAGGCTGAATGCCGCGGCACGTTCGGGAAGCGGCTGCCGGTGACGATGGTATTGTCGCCGCGGGTGACGACGGCGTCGGTGTAGGCGTAGGCCAGCGACAGGCGAACGTTGCGCGCGATGTCGCCGGCCATGTCGAGTTCCAGCCCCTTGCTCGCCACTTCGCCGGCCGGCACCGAATAATTGGTATCGCGCGGATCGGTACTGAGTACGTTCTGCTTGGTGATACGGTACAGC
Organism: Massilia sp.; assembly: GCA_031999925.1. Taxonomy (GTDB): domain Bacteria; phylum Pseudomonadota; class Gammaproteobacteria; order Burkholderiales; family Burkholderiaceae_D; genus Telluria. The sequence continues at coordinate 3,056 of DAMABW010000377.1, forward strand.
GCCAGCGTCGTGCTCAGCTTGCCGCCGGCGCTGTCGACCTTGGCGCCGACCTCGTAGGCGCGGCTGCGTTCGGCCGGAAAGGCCGCGTTCTTCAGGCTGATGCCGCTGTTTGGACGGAAGCCCTGCGCCGCACTGGCATACAGCGACAAGGCCGGCGACGGCTGGTAGACCAGGCCCACGCGCGGGCTGGTCGCGCCCAGCGACTGGGTGCTGGTGCGATCCAGGCGGCGGTTGACCACGGTCTGGTTGTAGCTGTCGCGGCGCAGGCCGAGCAGGGCTTTCCAGCGCGCCGACAGATCGACCTGGTCTTGCAGGTAGACGGCGCGGGCACGCTGGGTCTCGCGGGTCGAGACCGATAGCGCCAGCGGCGCCGAACTGCCGCCATACACGGGCTGGTAGATGTCGATCGCATAGGGAAAATCATTCGACGGATTGCGGCGCAGCTGGATGCGGTCGTCGTCGAACGCATAGGCATCGACGCCGGCCAGCAGGTGGTGGGTGAGGGCGCCTGTGGCGACCTTGCCGAGTACTTCGAGCCGCCCGGAGCGATCGAGGGCATGCCAGTCGTTGTCGCGGTGCTGGCGGCGTGCGGTGCGGCCGTCGGCTTCGAGGTTGTTCAGGTCCGAGGAGCGGTCGCGCAGCGCACTGTCGCGGTACGACAGGCCGCCCTGCAGCGACCAGTCCGCGCTCAGTTCGTGGCGCACGAAGAGTTGCTGGCCGGTGGACTTGACCAGGGCCTTGCCATCGCCCGGTTCTCCGAGGAAGCGCGCATTCGGGATCAGGCCCAGCTTGCCGTTCACCGCCAGCACGCCGCGGTCGAACGGCGTGCGCTGCTTCGACGCCTCGATCTCGTAGGAGACCGTGGTGGCGCTGCCGACCAGCCACAGGAAGGACGGCGCCAGCAGCATGCGTTCGCTGTCCACGTGATCGCGGAAGCTGCCGCCTTCCTCGTAGGCTGCGCTCAGGCGGTAGGCCAGGTTCTCGCCCAGGGGGCCGGTGAGGTCGGCGCTACTGCGCCGCATGCCATGGCTGCCGATGCCGAATCCGGCCACGTAGCCCGGCGTGAAGCGCGGCTTCTTGGTGACGATGTTCACCGTCCCGCCGGGCTCGCCGCGTCCATACAGGGCCGAGGCCGGCCCCTTCAGGATCTCGACGCTGTCGGTGTTCGCGCCGTCGCGCAGGCCGTTGTAGCCGCGGCTGGAATTGAAGCCGTTGACCAGGTAGTCGGAACCGAAGTTCGGGTCGCCCGTGAAGCCGCGCATGGCGTAGCTGTCCCACAGGCCACCCAGGTTGCTCTGGCGCGCAATGCCGCTGGCCAGGTCGAGGGCGCCGGCCAGCGTGGTGACGCCGGCATCGTCGAGCAGGTCGCCCGTCAGCACACGCACGCTTTGCGGCAGGTCTTGCAGCGGGGTCTCGGTCTTGGTGGCGCCGGTGACCGACAGGCTGCGGTAGTGCTGGCGCTGACCCGTGACCATGACCTGGGGAGCGTCGGCCAGGGCGGCGAGCGGCCAGGAGGCGGTGCAGCAGAGTGCGAATGCGGCAAGGGGCGGGGGCAGGGCGGAAGCGCTAACAGTCATGGGCAAAAAAAACGGCGCCAGGTGGCGCCGGGTCATTCTCGAACTGGCTGGTCGGGGCCGCAGTATCGCACACTCGGTGGGCGAGTTGTGCGCTACATGGCCGGCCCCGCCGCCGTCAGCGGAAGGTGTAGTTCATGCTGGCATAGAAGCGCCGTCCGCGCGGGTCGGTGTAGCTCGGATCGTAACCCGACAGGAAGGAGTAGGCCTGGTTGGAGTAGGGCG
>DAMABW010000378.1:0-4848 GCA_031999925.1 Massilia sp.
CGCACGACGCCATCAGCCAGGCAAGCTGACGACGCAAGCCTGGCCCGAACAGTCGACCGCGCCCGACCCGGCTAGTTCTGCCCGATCAGCACCACCGGATTGCGGGCATCGAACTGCACCTTCCCGCCCTTCACTACCGCGGTCTTGCCCGAGTACCAGTCGCGCACGGTCTGGCCGTCCATGAACACGCCGGTCACCGGCACGGCGGTCGGCTTGTCCGTCGGCAGCCCCAGCGCCACTACCACGCGGTCGGTCACGTCCTTCGTTTCATAGGTGCGCTTGAAGGTGTAGGGGTAGTGCTGGATCATCTGGTGCACGCCCGCGCCCACGCTTGGGTGGGCCTGGCGGAAGCGGCCCAGTTTGGCCCAGTGCTCGCGCACGTCGCGCACGCGGTTCAGGCCGCGCTGGGCGTTCGAGGCCAGCTCGTCCCAGTTCATGAACGAACGCAGCGTGGCATCGCCCTCGGCGCCCTCCACCTTCAGCAGGCGCGCGGTTTCGTCGCCGTAGTAGATCTGCGCCGCGCCCGGTGCCAGCAGCAGCTTGTTGGCGCTCTCGTAAGGACGCTCGCGCATCGCATCATACGGGGCGCCGTCGTCGTGCGAGCTGAGATAGTTCAGCACCGACGCATCCTTCATCGGGCCATGCAGCGCTTTCGAATACGCACTGAACAGCGTTTCGTAGCTCTCCTTGGCGTCGGTCTTCATCGCGAAGTTGATCATGCTGTCGAAGCCCTGGGCCGGGTAATCGACCTTCATGTCGCCCAGGTCGTAGCTGTGGCCGTGCTGCAGCGCATAATTGTAGACTTCGGCCGTCATGTAGAACGGCGTGTCGCCCAGCTTCTTGGCTGGATTGGCACGCTTCCAGTCCTCGAAGGCCGCGCTGGCCACCTTTTTCAGTTCCTTCCACACGCCCGGTTCGGTGTGCTTGACGGTGTCGGCGCGGAAGCCGTCGAAGCCGTACTTGCGCACCCAGTCGGCGTGCCATTTCATGAGGTAGTAGCGCGGCGCGCGCGGGTAGCCGGTGCGCTTGAAGAAGTCGTCAAGCTCTTTCACTTCGCGCTCGTAGCGCCCTTCCTTCTTCCACTTCTCCACCAGCATCGGCGGCAGGGCCACCGCCTTGTTGCTTCCGGTGAGGATGTCGGGCAGGTTTTTCACCAGGGTGCAATCCATGGTCGTGCGCGCATCCTTGTAGGTGCAGGTCGGGCCGGTACGCACCCAGTCCGCCGGCCATACCGGGTCAAGCGCGGTGACCGGGCCGGTGTGGTTCATCACCACGTCGAGCAGCACGCGGATGCCGGCCGCATGGGCGGTATCGACCAGGGTACGCAGGTCGTCCTCGGTGCCGAGGTTCGCGTCCACCGCCGTGAAGTCGCGCGTCCAGTAGCCGTGGAAGCCGTAGCTCTTGCCAGTCCCCTCGTCGGTGCCGGCGTGGATCTGCTCGACCGGCGGCGTGATCCAGATCGCGGTCACGCCCAGGTCGCTGAAGTAACCCTCCTTGATCTTGGCCGTGATGCCCGCCAGGTCGCCGCCCATGTAACCGCGCAGCACCGCCGCATCCTTCTTGCGTCCGTAGGCCAGGTCGTTGGCCGGGTTGCCGTTGTTGAAGCGGTCCGTCAGCAGGAAGTAGACGGTTGCGTTCTCCCAGACGAAAGGCTTGGCCGGCGCCGCCCAGGGCGCGGCGATTCCGGTCTTGGCTTCGGCCTGGGCCTGAACCTGTGGTGCGAACGCGATCAACAACGAGGCGGCAAGTGCGGGTAGTTTCATGCAGGGTTCCTGTGGTGAGGATGGATCAGGTGATCACGCTCGGCTGCTGGCGGCCGGTGCGCTGGCGCAGTCCGGAAACGTCGTCGGCGATCGCGATCAGGTTGGACAAGGCGTCCTGGGTTTCCAGGTCGTGGCGGCTTGGGTCGGCTTCGTAGCGTTCGAGGTAGACGCGGATGGTGGCGCCTTCGGTGCCGGTGCCCGACAGGCGGAACACGATGCGCGAGCCGTCTTCCATGACGAGGCGCACGCCCTGCTTCGAGGCGACGGCGTGGTCGACCGGGTCGGTGTAGACGAAGTCGTCGGCGACGGACACACGGTATTCGCCCAACGCCTGGCCTTCCAGCGCGGGCAGCTTGTCGCGCAAGGCGTTCATCATGTCGTCGGCGACAACGGCATCCACCGCTTCGTAGTCGTGGCGCGAATAATAATTGCGGCCGAAGCGCGCCCAGTGCTCGCTCACCAGTTCGTTCACGGTCTTGCCGGTGGCGGCGACGATGTTCAGCCAGAACAGCACGGCCCACAGGCCATCCTTTTCGCGCACGTGGCTCGATCCGGTGCCGTAGCTCTCTTCGCCGCACAGGGTCACCATGCCGGCATCCATCAGGTTGCCGAAGTACTTCCAGCCGGTCGGGGTTTCGAAGCAGGCGATGCCGAGCGCCTCGGCCACGCGGTCGGCGGCGGTCGACGTCGGCATCGAGCGTGCGATGCCCTGGATGCCGGCGGCGTAGCCCGGCGCCAGCCTGGCATTCGCGGCGATGATGGCCAGGCTGTCCGATGGCGTGACGGCGATGCCGCGGCCGACGATCATGTTGCGGTCGCCGTCGCCGTCGGATGCGGCGCCGAATTCGGGCGCGTCGGGGCCGTTCATCAGGGCGATCAGTTCGGCCGCGTTGACCGGGTTAGGGTCGGGATGGTGGCCGCCGAAGTCTTCCAGCGGTTCGGCGTTGATGACGGTGCCGGCGGGTGCGCCCAGCATGCCTTCGATGATGGCCTTGGCGTACGGGCCGGAGACGGCGCTCATGCCGTCGAAGCGCATCGTGAAGCCGCGTGCGAACAGGGCGCGGATGGCGTCGAAGTCGAACAGGCCTTTCATCAGCTCGGCGTAGTCGGCTACGGAATCGATTACCTCGACCTGCATGCCTTCCAGCTGGGTGGTGCCGATTTCATCGAGGTTGACGGGTGGCGCGTCGCTGATGCGGTAGCTTAGGAGGCCCTGGGTTTGCGAATACACCGCCTCGGTGATCTTTTCGGGGGCCGGGCCGCCGTTGCCGATGTTGTACTTGATGCCGAAGTCGCCGTCCGGGCCGCCGGGATTGTGGCTGGCCGAGAGCACGATGCCGCCAAAGGCGCCGTGCTTGCGGATCACGCAGCTGACGGCCGGCGTCGACAGGATGCCGCCCTGCCCGACCAGGATGCGGCCCACGCCGTGGGCGCCGGCCATGTGCAGGATGGTTTGAATCGCGCTGCGGTTGAAGTAGCGGCCGTCGCCGCCGAGTACGAGAGTCTGGCCGGTGAGGTCGCCCAGGGTCAGGAAGATGGCTTCGACAAAGTTCTCGAGGTAGCCCGGCTGCTGGAATTCGGTCACCTTCTTGCGCAGGCCCGAGGTGCCCGGACGCTGTCCGGCGAATGGCGTGGTCGCCACGGTATGGATCGTCATGCTTGGCTCCTGTGTATGAATTCGGTTATCAACGTTTTGTTGATAAAACGTTACGATACGACAGGAGTCGAAATGATGTCGCCGGATATTCGTTACCGTTATTCGTACGGTGGGGGTTAAGAGCCCGGGGGGCTCTTAACCGAAGTGCCCACGCGAACGCATGCACCGTGGCTGCTCTTTCTGACACGCACCACATGATCACCCGTTATCGCGCGCACGAGCGTTTCGTTAGCTCATCGTTCCGCATGGGCACGGAGTGCCCACCGTACGGGATACGTTCCCGGCTCCGATCAAGCCTGGTTCGGCGCCTTATCCGTCACCGCCAACGTCAACACCGCCGCCACCAGCATGCACACGCCGCCCAGCACCAGCGTCTGCACCGTATGCCCGCCAAAGAACTCGCGCGTCACGAAGCCCAGCAACAACCCGCTGACGATCTGCGGAATCACGACGAAGAAGTTGAACAGCCCCATGAAGTAACCCATGCGCTTGGCCGGCAGCGAGCCCGCCAGGATCGCGTACGGCATCGTCAAGATCGAGGCCCAGGCGATGCCCACGCCGACCATCGGCAGCATCAGCATCTCCTTGGTATCGATCAGCGCGATGCTGGCCAGGCTCAGGCCGCCGATGGCCAGGCACACGAAGTGCACGATCTTGCGGCTGGTGGCGCGGGCGAACACCGGCAGGATGAAGGCGGCCAGTGCCGACACGCCGCTGTACACCGCGAACATGATGCCGACCTGGTTGCCGGCTTCCTGGAAGGCGGCCGACTGGGCGTCGCGCGTGCCCCACACGGCGTCGGCGATCGCGCTGCCGGTGTAGATCCACATCGCGAACAGCGCGATCCAGGTGAAGAACTGGACAAAGGCCAGCTGCACCATGGTCTTCGGCATCTTGCCGAAGCCGCTCACGATTTCCACCAGCGCCGTGCCGACATGGCGCGCCTGCTGGCGCTCCTGCTGGAAGCTTTCCAGGTCCGGCGGCGGCAGTTCGTCGGCCGTGAACACGGTCCAGCTCACGGCCACCATGAAGACCACGGCGCCGGCGTAGAACGAGTAGCGCACGGTGTCGGGAATCATGCCGTCGACCGGCACGTTCGACACGCCGAAGTGGGTGAAGATGGCCGGCAGCAGCGAAGCGATGACCGCGCCGCAGCCGATGAAGAAGGTCTGCATCGCGTAACCCGCGGTCTGCTGGGTCGGGTCGAGCTTGTCGCCCACAAAAGCGCGGAACGGCTCCATCGACACGTTGATCGCGGCATCCATCATCCACAGCACGGCCACGGCCATCCACAGCGCCGACGAATTCGGCATCAGGAACAGGGCGATCGCCGCCAGGAAGGCGCCCACGAAAAAGAACGGACGGCGGCGGCCCCACTTCGGGTGCCAGGTGTTGACGCTCATGTAGCCGATCACCGGCTGCACCAGC
>DAMABW010000379.1:0-4835 GCA_031999925.1 Massilia sp.
CAGTTGCGGGATCGGCTGGTAGCGGAACGATACCTTCGGATTGGTGGTGGCGCCGATCACGCTGTAGTGGTCGCGGCGCAGGGCCAGTTGCAGTTCCAGGTCCTTGACGACCGGCACGATCAGCTCGGCGTACACGGCCTTGATGTCGCGCTCGGCCTTTTTCAGGGCGGCATTGCCCGGCGCTTGCCAGACCAGGGTGGCATCGGCGTCCTGGCCGTAGGCATAGCCCTCGCGGCGCAGATCGAAGCCGACCGCGGCGGCCAGCGGGCCGGCCGGCAAGTCCCAGATCTCGCCCGACACCGAGCCGTCGAGCTGGGTCAGCGTGGTACGGCCGTGCTGCAAATCGCCGCGGAACTTGGTCGATTCGATCAGCGCCATCGCTTCCGGCGTCTGGCTCTGGCCCGCCTGCAGCCATGGGTTGATCAGGCCGGTACCCAGCGCCTGGTACATCTGCGTGGTGTACGAATAACCGTCGGTCAGCGTGGTCTGGGTCTTGCTGATCGCGCGCGACAGGCCGAGTTTGTAGTCGTACTTGCCGAAGTTGCCTTCGAGGCCGACCAGCAGGCGCGCGCTGTCGGTGGTGTTGTCCATCTCGCGGTTGCCGAAATCGGTGGCGCGCCACTTGTAGATGATCGGCAGGTTGCGGTTGAAGCTGGAGATATAAGGCGACAGGTCCTGGTAATAGGCGCCGCCGACCGGGTAGGCGCTGTTCGTCGCCAGCGAGGTCGAGATCTGCATCGGCGTCAGGATCGAGGTCACCTTCGAGCGCGAGGCCAGGCCTTCGACGAACAGGCGGTGGCCCGGCGCCAGCTGGAAGGCGCCGCGCAGCAGGGCGTTGGCGCGCTCGACCGGCGGCGACATGACGTAGTCGGCGCCGTAGTCGTAGGCGCAGGAATAGCGGGTACGGGTCACCGGGGTGACGTCCGGCCAGAGCTGGCTCTGGTACTGCGACATCCAGGGGATCGAATCGCAATTGCCCTGCAGGCTCAGCAGGTTGGCCTGCAGGTAGCGCGTGGCGTCGCCCGGCATCTGGAAGTTGGCGCCCAGGGCGGTGCCGGCGCCGGTCAGCTGGTTCGCGAACGGGGTGCCGGTGGTGTCCGGCGACAGGCCGCGCTCGGGCTGGAAGCCGTTGGCAAAGCTGCGCTGGTGCGAGTGCAGCATGTTGTTCTTGTCGACCGTCAGTGAGGCCATGACGTTGTAACCCTCGTTCTCGAGGGTGCCCTTGCCCGCCAGGATCGAGGCGCGGCGGGTCAGGCCGCCGCCGGCTTCGGTGGCATTCACGTTGGCGCTGGCTTCGACGCCCTGGTAATCGGTCTTCAGGATGAAGTTGACCACGCCACCGACCGCGTCGGTACCGTAGATCGCCGAGGCGCCGTCCTTCAGGATTTCGACGCGCGCGATGGCAGCCAGCGGGATCGAGTTCAGGTCGACCGCCTTGCCGCTGCCGCCGTGGGTGGCGATGCGGCGGCCGTTCAGCAGCACCAGGGTGCTGTTCGGGCCGAGGCCGCGCAGCGAAGCGAACGAGGCGCCGCCGCTGACGCGGTCGGCATCGGCGCCGAACACGTTGTTACCCGAGGTCATGTTGTCGGCGCCGGTACCGTTGGCCGAGATGGTGCGCACCAGTTCCTCGGTGGTCGAGATGCCCTGCTTCTCGATCTGGTCGAAGGTAATCACCTGCACCGGCAACGCGCCTTCCTTGGCGATGCGCTTGATGCTGGAACCGGTGATCTCCACGCGTGCCATCGGGGGCGCTTGCACTTCTTGTGCAACCGCCGGGCTCACGACGCCAATCAAGGCAATCAGATGGGCTAGCTTCTTTACTTTCACGCGTCTCTCCTGAGGTATTGGGGCAATTCGGGCCGGTGCGAAAGCCGGCAGTTTTTCCGTCGTCCTGTCCAAACATGCCTGCTGCTCGGCAGGAAAAATGCTTGGCATTACGTTATGTTTGATTTGAGGGTAAGCCTGATGATTTGGCAGTAGCCAATGAAATAACCGCCGGGAAGTATAACTTCCAGGAATGTTTATAGTTGGAAATTGGCTATCGCCTAGTGACGCTGTCGTGACAAGCGTGCTCTTTGCGCAACATCGACGTCCAGGTAACGCCAGTTGGTGAATTCGACGGGGTGGCGCTTGTAGTTTTTTAGCCACGGCTGGCGGATATCGGCCGACAGCACATGGGTCAGCGGCACCCAGGGGTTGTAGGCGTGGATCAGCTGGTTCATCTCGAAGTACAGCTTCTGGCGTACCGGGCCGTCGCTCAGCTGGCGGGCCTGTTCGTAGCGTTCGTTATAGGCCGGCAGGTTGAAGCGTGCGTAGTTGGCGCGGCCGGCGTTCGCGCCGTAGAGCAATTGGTAGAAGTTGTCGCCGTCGGGGAAGTCGGCGATCCAATTACTTTCGAACATGGTTACCTTGCCCAGGCGCGAGGCCTTGATGATCTCGGTCTTCTTGTCCGACTTGAACAGCACGCGCAGGCCGATGGCGTTCAGGCACTTGCGCCACAACTCGTCGCGCAGGCGCCCACCGACCGTTGCTTCGCTGTGCATGGTCAGCGTCAGCGGCGTACCGCCGGGCGCTGTGCGGAAGCCTTCGGCGTCGCGCTTGCCGTAGCCGTGGCGGTCGAGCAGGGCATTTGCCAGGGCCGGGTCGTAGGGGACCGGGCTGCGGTAAGCCGGGTCGTAGCCGAGCACGTTCGGCGGCAGCGGCGACTCGGCCTTGATGGCAAAGCCTTTCTTCAGCAGGGCGATGTCTTCGGCGTTGTTGTAGGCCAGCGAGATGGCGCGGCGCAGGGCGATGCGGTCTTTCGTATAGCCGCCCAGCACCGGGTCGTTCATGTTCATCCACATGTAGTAGGTCTGCAGCACCGGGAAGCGCGACAGCTGCATGCCGCGCGCCTGCAGGTCCGGCTTCAGCGCACCGTCGCGGATCACCATGTCGGTCATCGATTCGGGCACCTGCTCGAGGTAATCGTATTCTCCGTTCAAGAAGCCGAGCATGCGGCCCTGGAATTCCTCGGCGATTTTCACTTCCACACGGTCGACACGGGGCAGGCGCTTGCCTTCGAGTGCATTGGCGATGGCTTGTGCTTCGGGGTCGGCGCCGGGGGTGGCGTGGAAGATGGCGGTCGAGTAGGGGTTGGCTTGCAGGACGATGCGGTCGCTGCGCTTCCATTCCCTGACCAGGAAGGGGCCGGTGCCGACCGGGTGGTTGCCGGCCTGGCCCGGGTAGGCCTCGATCACTTCGCGTGCGACCACGCCGGAGGCTGGGGTCGCCATGTAGAACAGGAAGTTGTTGTCGGGTGCTTTCAGGCGGATGCGCAGGGTATGGCGGTCGAGGGCTTGCAGGCCGCTGACCGGGGTATCGATGTTGAAATGGTTCTTCAGCGCTTCATCGCCTTCGATTTTGCCGTCGAACATGTAGGACCACGGGGATTTCAGGGTCGGGTCGTACAGGCGCTTGATGCTGTAGACGTAGTCTTGCGCGGTCATTTCGCGCTTGTTGCCCTTGAAGGCGGGGTCGTCGGTGAAGTGGATGCCGGGGCGGATGCGGAAGGTGTAGGTGCGGCCGTCGGCGCTAATCTCCGGCATCTGCGTGGCGGTGTTCGGGCGCAGCTTCACCGGGCGTGCCAGGTAGTCGTAGCGCAGCAGGGGGTCGAAGATGTTTTCCAGCAGGGACAGCGTGGCGATGTCGGAGGCGGCGGCGGGGTCGAGGCCGGTTTCGCTAGTGGAGAGGAACATGCGCAGGACTTTTTCGCCCTGGCCGCTCGTGCTGGCCGGGCTGGCGGGGGCTTGGGCGGCGGCGGGGAAAGCGAGGACGCCGGACGCAAACAGCAGCGCGGGCAGGGCGGAGCGTAGTTTCATTTGTGCATGTCCTGGTTGAGCGTTCGTATCATAGGCGGGGTGGTGGAGTGATGCAAACGGAGACAATACCGGCTGAGTACCTGCTTCTTCATCGGAGCCGGATGCATCAACCGTACGGTGGGCACCCCGTGCCCACGCGGTTACGTGCGTCATCTTTCACCTGCGGCGATAACGATTCGCTCCGCGGCTCAACCATGGATACAGAGGGTAGCGGGACGCTTTTGCACACGTCGCCGAGAGGCGTCGTGTTCGATAAAACGAGCGCCAACCATAATCATCGTTCCGCGTGGGCACGGGGTGCCCACCGTACGCGAAGCAGCCCGGCCACGATGGGCGCGCGGTATGAACGGCGTCCACCATAACTTTTGTGCATGGCGCCGCTGCATTCTTTCATCTTTGCAGCTTGCTGTGCGCCTATACTCTCAGCTGCACAATCGTGCGCAGGAATGCCGTGATTCCACATCCGCGGCTGGTGAACGCGTGGCGGCGCCGTATCGACATCCGCCCTTTCGGACTGAACATGGCATTAAATTACATCTGGACCGGTTTCTTCCTCGTTGGCTTCGTCGCAGCTCTGGCACAGTGGCTGTTCCTCGGCGATACCGAAATCTTCAAGCGCATCATCGACGGCACCTTCTCGTCGGCCAAGATGGCCGTGATGGACATCGCCCTGCCGCTGGCCGGCGTCATGACCCTCTGGCTGGGCATCATGAACGTCGGCGAAAAGGCCGGCGCGATCAACCTGTTCGCGCGCATCATCGCCCCCTTCTTCTCGCGCATCTTCCCCGAAGTGCCGCGCGACCACCCGGCCAACGGCCACATGGTGATGAATTTTTCGGCCAATATCCTCGGCCTGGACAACGCCGCCACGCCCTTCGGCCTGAAGGCGATGGAAAGCCTGCAGACACTGAATCCGCGCAAGGATGAAGCCAGCAACGCCCAGATCATGTTCCTGGTGATCCAGACCTCCGGACTCAC
>DAMABW010000380.1:0-4824 GCA_031999925.1 Massilia sp.
AACTTGCGCGCGAATTCCTCATACACACCGTCCTGCACGTACAGCCGGTTCGCACACACGCAGGTCTGGCCCGCATTCCGGTATTTCGAGGCGATCGCGCCTTCCACGGCCGCATCGATGTCGGCATCGTCGAACACAATAAAGGGTGCATTTCCGCCCAGTTCCAGCGAAATCTTTTTCACGGTCGGCGCGCACTGTTCCATCAGCAAGCGACCCACCGCCGTCGAGCCGGTGAAGCTGAGCTTGCGCACGATCGGGTTGCCCGTCATTTCGCCGCCGATGGCTTTCGAGTCGCCGGTGACGACGCTGAACACGCCCTTCGGCAAGCCGGCGCGCTCGGCCAGCACCGCCAGGGCCAGGGCGGAATAGGGCGTCAGCTCGGCGGGCTTCAGCACGATGGGGCAACCGGCGGCCAGTGCCGGCGCCACCTTGCGGGTGATCATCGCCGCCGGGAAGTTCCAGGGCGTGATGGCCGCGCAGACGCCGATCGGTTCCTTCGTCACCACGATGCGGCGGTCCGGCCAGGGCGACTGGATGGTGTCGCCGGCCACGCGCTTGGCTTCCTCGCCGAACCACTCGAAGAAGGACGCTGCATAGGCGACTTCGCCTTTTGATTCGGTAAGGGGCTTGCCCTGTTCGGCCGTCATCAGGAGCGCCAGGTCGTCGGCATTCTCCAGCATCAGGTCGTTCCACTTGCGCAGGATCAGGCTGCGCTCGCGTGCGGTCTTCTTGCGCCAGGCCGGCCAGGCGGCGTTCGCGGCGTCGATGGCGCGCCGGGTTTCCTCGGCGCCCATGTGGGGCACGGTCCCCAGTTTCTCGCCGGTGGCGGGATTGATGACGTCGACCGTGGCGCCCTCAAGGGCGTCGCACCAGGCGCCATCGATGTAGGCCTGCTGGCGCAGCAGGCTGGTGTCTTTCAGGTTCAGCATGAAGTCCTCGGTTCGATGAACAATGCTTCATGGTAGACCTTTTTCCGACACCGCCGGTTCCGCTACCTTGCGGCAGGACGCGTCAGTTGCCGCGGTAGGTCGAGTAGCCGAAGGGGCTCAGCAGCAGGGGAATATGGTAGTGCTGCGTAGTATTTTCCACCTTGAACTCGACCGGAACGCGCGGGAAGAAGGTGGCCTGGCCCTGGCGCGCATAGTGCTCTCCGGTCTTGAAGACGATGCGGTATTCGCCGGCGGCGATGGGCTTGCCCTCCGGGTACAGCGCGGCGATCCGTCCTTGCGCGTTCGTGACGCCGGCCGCCAGTTCCCGCCATTGTTCGCCGCTGCGCTGCTCCAGCGTCACGGCGATGCCGGCGGTCGGCTGGCCGCTTTGCAGATCGAGCACGTGGACGCTCAGCGGGTTGGGCACGGCGAGGGCGGAACCGGCAGCCAGGAAGAGGGCGCCGGCCAGGATCAGCGGTCGAATTGCTTGCATGATGTTTCCTTTAAAAGAGATCAAGGTTGGTCGAGTTGCGGGACGGCGGCCAGCGCTTCGAGCGCACAGGCATGGTCGTTGACGGCGCCGCCACCGCCGGCCACGCCGATGGCGCCGACCAAGTGGTCTGCAGCCGTCAACGGCAGGCCGCCGCCCAGCAACAGCAGCTCGGGCAGGCTGGCCAGGTTGCGCGCATCCGGATCGGCGGCGGCCTTGCGCGCCAGGGTGAGGGTGGCGCTGCGCGTCGACAGGGCGGTATAGGCCTTGCGCCGGCTTGCTTCGGTGTTGTGCGGGCCGACGCCGTCGGCGCGCTGCAGGGCGACCAGGTTGCCGCCACGGTCGAGAATGCTGACCACGATGGCGCGTCCCTGGCGCCCGCAGGCCTCGACGGCGCCGCTGGCCAGCCGGTTGGCGGCGGCCAGCGTCAGCTCCTCGTGCTGGCGCAGTTGGGCGCAAGCGGAGGAAGCGGCGCTGGCGGAGACACAGGCGGCAAGCAGGACGGCAACGAATGAGCGCATGGTGTTTCTCGGATGGTTGGGACAGCCATCACGATAAAGGGCGGCGGGGAACGCGAAGCTGACCGCCAGATGACAATCCTGTCATCTTCGGCCAGGCGCAACCGGCTTAGAATGGCGCTTTTGCCCGAGCATGCCATGGCCATCCTGGTGATCGAAGACGAGCCGAAGACCGGCGACTACCTGCAGCGCGGCCTGAGCGAGTCGGGTTTTACGGTGCATCTCGCGCGCAACGGCCGCGACGGGCTGTTCATCGCTCGCGAAGAAGAGATCGACCTGGTCGTGCTCGACGTCATGCTGCCGCGCATGGATGGCTGGCAAGTGTTGGAGGCGCTGCGCGGCGATCCGGCGACCGAACAGATTCCGGTGTTGTTCCTGACCGCGCGCGACGAGGTCGAGGACCGGGTGCGCGGGCTGGAGTTGGGCGCCGACGATTACCTGGTCAAGCCCTTTGCCTTTGTCGAATTGCTGGCGCGCATACGCACCCTGTTGCGGCGCGGTCCGGTACGCGAAGAAGAACTGATCCGCATCGGCGACATGGAAATCGACGTACTGCGCCGCCGCGTGCGCCGGGGCGGGCAGGCGATCACCCTCACGGCACAGGAGTTCGCGCTGCTGCACCTGCTGGCGCGGCGCCAGGGCCAGGTGCTGTCGCGCTCGCTTATCGCTTCCCAGGTCTGGGACATGAACTTCGACAGCGACACCAACGTCATCGATGCGGCGGTACGCCGCTTGCGGCGCAAGATCGACGATCCTTTCACCGACAAGCTGATCCACACGCGGCGCGGCATGGGCTATGTGTGCGAGAACGAGGCGGCGCAGTGAGGACGGCGCTGCGCGATTCGCTGACCCTGCGCGTGACGCTCGTGTTCACGCTGATCGTGGCGCTGGCGGCGTCCGGCCTGGGCGTCTACCTTTACCGCGCCTTCGCCGGGGAAATCGTGCGGCGCGACGACATCCAGCTGCTGGGCAAGCTGCGCCAGGTGCAGACGCTGCTGGGCCGTCCGGGTGCAACCGAGCTGCTGCGTGCGCAGCCGGACGTCTTCCGCGACACGATGAGCGGCCAGGAAAATTCCCTGGTGCGCATCCTGGCCGCCGACGGCCGGCTGCTGGCCGACATCAATGCCCTCGGCGAGCACTATCCGGTGCCGCCGTCCGCCGGCGCCGCACCGGGCATCGCCGCGATTGCCGCCTGGACCACGCGCCGCGGCGACCCGGGCCGGGTGGTGGCCGGCAGTGCGCGCCTGGGCACGGGCGAGGTGACGGTGGTGGTCGCGCGCGCCTACGCCGAACGCAGCGCCATGTTCGCCGCGTACCGGCGCCAGATTGCCGGCGCGGCGGCGGTCAGCGCCCTGGCCGCGGCCTTGCTGGCGGCCCTGATGCTGCGCCGCGGCCTGCGACCCTTGCGCACTATGGCCGAGCATGCCGCGCTGGTGCGTCCGGGAACGCTGGCGCGCCGCCTCGACACCGGCGGCGTGCCGTCGGAACTGCTGCCGCTGGCCGAGGCCATCAATGCCATGCTCGACCGGTTGCAGGCAGGCTATGTCCGCCTGTCCGGTTTTTCGGCCGACCTGGCACACGAGTTCCGTACCCCGGTGACGAACTTGCTCGGGCAAAGCCAGGTCATGCTGGCGCAGGCGCGCAGCGTCGCCGACTACGAAGCCTTGACCGCATCCAACATCGAAGAACTGGAACGGCTGGCGCGCATGATCGACAGCATGTTGTTCCTGGCGCGCGCCGAGCAGGACGAGGTGAGGCTGCAGTGCCGGCCGCTGGCGGCGCTGGACGAGATGCGCAAGGTGGCGGACTTCTACGACGGCATGGCGCAGGAGCGCGGATTGACGCTGGAATGCACCGGCGCAGCCACTGTGCCGGCCGACGCCGCGCTGTTGCGGCGCGCCCTGGCCAATCTGCTGTCGAATGCCGTGCGGCACGCCGACGAAGGCAGCACCATCGTCCTGCACGCCGCCGCACAGGGCGACCGGACCGTGCTCAGCGTGACGAACACCGGCCTGCCGGTTGCACCGGCGCACCTGGCGCATCTGTTCGAACGCTTCTATCGCGCCGATGCCGCGCGCAGCGATGCCGAAGGTTCGACCGGCCTCGGCTTGTCGATCGTCAGCGCCATCATGGCCCTGCATGGCGGGGAAGCGGGTGTCCAGGCGGACGACGGACGCATCACCTTTACGCTGGCATTTCCTGCCGCGTGAAGCACTGCCTGGTCAAACGAACCGGGTGTCAAGTTTTCCGACAACACATCAAGAACGAAAAAAGCGCCGTGTGGATGAACCACAGGGCGCTTTTTTTAGCTGACCCGGCAATGCCGGGCGGCGATCACTTGCGGCGGCGTGAAGCTGCCAGGCCCATCAGGCCCAGGCCCAGGGTCAGCAGGGTTGCCGGCTCAGGCACTTCCGACGGTGGGGTCGGGGTGGTCGGCTCGCCCGGCAGTTCGACTGGCGGCTGCGGCAGGGTGACGACTGGCGGTTCGGTCGGCACGTCGACCGGCGGAGTCGGCTCGGTCGGCTGGGTTGGCGTGGTCGGTTCCGTCGGCGTGGTCGGCGTGGTCGGGGTGGTTGGTTCGGTCGGGGTGGTCGGCACTTCCGGCACGGTCGGCTTGGTCGGCACGCGCTTGATGTCCAGCAGGATCTTCTTCAGCCACACGTCCTGGTCCAGGCAGAAGATGTAGTAGGCCGGGGTGCAGCCCAGCGAGATCGACAGGTCCAGCTTGTTATCGCTCAGCGTCGACGGCAGCACGTTGAAGCTGTAGGTGGTGTAGTCCTTACCGACGTTGTAGATGGTGCCGGCCAACACGCCATCGAGCTTGACCGAGATGGTTTCCTTGGTGGTCCAGGTGTTGTTGGTCACGTCGGCGAAGGTCAGGAACAGC
>DAMABW010000381.1:0-3996 GCA_031999925.1 Massilia sp.
CCTTACGTTCCTCGCGCGCCACCCATACCCTGTAACTCTCTTTTTCCTTCATGCCGTCCTACGTCCACCGCCTCGCCCGCCGCGACGACTTGCCCGTCATCGTCGACATCTACAATTCCACCATCGCTTCGCGCGAAGTCACCGCCGATACCGAACCCGTGTCGGTCGAGTCGCGCGTGGGCTGGTTCAACGACCACACGCCGGAACGCCGGCCGCTATGGGTTATCCACGATGCCGACGACACGTCGGCGAATCCGGAAGTGGTCGGCTGGATGTCGTACTCGAATTTCTACGGCCGCCCCGCGTATTCGGGCACGGCCGAGCTGTCGATCTACATCGCCGAAGCCTGGCGCGGCAAAGGACTCGGCAAGTACTGCCTGGAACAGGCGATCGCTTTCGCACCGGAGATCAAGGTGCATACGCTGCTCGGCTTCATCTTCGGCCACAACGCACCGAGCCTGGCGCTGTTCCGCAAGTTCGGCTTCGATACCTGGGCCAACTTCCCGCGCGTGGCCAACCTCGATGGCGTCGAGCGCGACCTGATCATCCTCGGCAAGCGGGTCGTCGCCTGAAGCGGACGTAGCACATGTTCCCCGGCTTGCTCCTGCTGCTAGCCTACCTGCTGTGCGGATTCGCCAGCCCCTTGCTGCTGGCCGGCATGGCGGTCGCCTGGTATCGGCGGCATCGGCGCCCGACTGTCCGCCGGATGGCAGGAGCCGGGCTGGCGGGGGCGCTGCTTGTCGCTGGCGTATATCTGGTCCTGGGCCTAGCTTTCGACGCCGAAGGCGCCAGGTCGCTGCTGGGTGGCCTGTTCAGTGCCGGCGCGGGTTTCACGGCGGGCACGCTGTGCTGGCTGACGGTGGCGCTGGTGCGGCGCTGGCGCTTGCAGCGCCCGCAGGCCTAGCGGCCCGGCCGGCTTGCGCGTCCCGGCGTGGCAAGCTCGGACGGCTGGCCTTACAATGTCGGCATGTATATCGATTCTCACTGCCACATCAATTTCCCCGAGCTGGCCGCCCGGATGCCCGAGATCCTGGCCAAGATGGCCGAGAACCATGTCACGCACGCCATGTGCGTGTCGGTCAACCTGCCGGAATTTCCCTCGGTGCTCGCCCTGGCCGAGCAATATCCGCATATCTTCGCCTCGGTCGGCGTCCACCCGGACTATGAAGACACGCCCGAGCCGAGCGTCGAGCAACTGGTCGAGCTGGCCGACCACCCGAAGATCATCGCCATCGGCGAAACCGGTCTCGACTATTACCGCCTGGAGGGCGACCTCGAATGGCAACGCGCGCGTTTCCGCACGCATATCCGGGCCTCGCGCGAGACCCGCAAGCCGCTGATCATCCATACCCGCTCGGCCAGTGCCGATACCATCCGTATCCTGCAGGAAGAAGGCGCGGCGGTTGGGGCTGGCGGCGTGGCCGGCGTGATGCATTGCTTCACCGAGTCGCTGGAAGTGGCCGAGGCCGCCATCGAGATGGGTTTCTATATTTCCTTCTCCGGCATCGTGACCTTCAAGAGCGCCAAGGATTTGCAGGAAGTGGCGCGCACGATTCCGCTCGAACGCATCCTGATCGAAACCGATTCGCCCTACCTGGCCCCGGTGCCGTATCGCGGCAAGGTCAACGAGCCGGGTTACGTGCCGCACGTGGCCGAGTTCATCGCGAATCTGAAAGGTGTGCCGCTGCACGAAGTGGCGGACCGCACCAGCGAAAACTTCTTCAACCTGTTCCAGCACGCCAAGGCCTGACATGACCCCAAAGCGCCGCACCATCCTTCGCAGTATCCTGTTCGCGATGTGTGCCGGCGCCGGCCTGGTCCACGCCGCCCCCGTGGCGACGTTACCGCCCGACGGGCGCCAACTAACCACCTTCTTCCGCGCGGTCCAGCTCGACGACCACAGGACCGTGAGCGCCATGATCGGTTCGGTCGTCAACGCCAACCAGCGCAATCCCCTCGGCGGCGAACCGGGCCTGGTGCTGGCGCTGCGCGAAGATGCGATGCGCGTGATGGACGTTTTCCTTGCCCACCCCGGCACGAATCTGGAAACGGCTGCCGCGAACGGCAACACCGCGCTGATGATGGCCGCCTTCAAGCGCAACCGACCAGCCATCGAGGCCTTGCTGGCGAAGGGCGCCAAGGTCAACCAGCCGGGCTGGACGGCGCTGCACTACGCGGCCGCCGCCGGCGACAACGAAATCGTCGCCATCCTGCTGCAGCACGGTGCGAAGATCGATGCCGTGTCGCCCCTTAAGACCGGCGCCTACACGCCGCTGATGATGGCGGCGCGCGAAGGCAAGGACGACACCGCGCTGCTGCTGATGCGCCACGGCGCCAAGCCCACGCTGAAGAATAGCGAGGGCCTGACGCCCGAGCAGCTGGCCGAGCGTGCCGGCAAGCCGCGCGTGGCAACGGCGATCCGCAACGCCAGCCGCTGATCGGCACAGGCAACCGTTCGACCCGGCTGTCGTGCCGTCTGTCGCACGAGCATGGCGCCGGGCAGGGCGGCTGGCTACACTGCAGGCTCGTCAACCCGATTGGAGCGCGCAATGCTCGGCTTCCTGCTGTGGCTGCTTTTATTGTTCGTGTGCTGGCCGCTGGCCCTGCTGGCGCTGGTGATCTATCCCCTGGTCTGGCTGCTGCTCCTGCCTTTCCGCCTGCTCGGCATTGGCGTCGAGGCGGTGTTCGAACTGCTGCGCGCGATCGTTTTATTGCCGGCACGCATCCTGGGCTTTTCGCCGGGACGCTGAATGCGGCCCTGTCCGGCAGAGTGTGGGGCAATTAACAGACGCACGCGGCATGCTTCGTTACTGTGGAGTCGTCCGCTTTCATCCGAAAGCGAGCTTTTCACTGTAAGGAAACGATTATGCGCCTGGACATTTACCGCAGAGCCGAAAGCGACGGCAAGTTCTCCTACTTGGCCGTGCCGGAAACCCGCAACATCCCTGAAGAAGCCACCAATACCGATTGGGAAGTGGAGGCGAGAGCGTTCGAGGTCGATGACAACGCCGAGCAATTGCCCGACTACGACATCGAAAACCTGAACAGCCAGCTCTCCGAAAAGGGCTATGCCATGACTGCTCTGCACTAAGTTCGGCCGGCGCGCGTACCGGGCAGCGCGGCGTGCTCCGCTTCGGCGGATTCGCACTCGCTCCCGAACGCGCTTCGTCATGAACGCGACAGTCCGCTGTCGATTTCGCCGGGGCCCGGACGGTCCTCCGGCGGATATGCTATTCTTGCGCCCTGTTTAATTCGATGCTGACCACCTGGTCAGTTCTGGGAGTGCATGATGAAGTGGGTGGTAGTCGGTTTTTATTTCCTCTCGATTCTCCACATTCATTTCCGCGGCAAGGTGCGCCTGCCGTTCGGACGCCAGTTGTTTGACCATTCGTCGTTCATGGCCCCGATCAACATCTTCATGCACTTCTTCTCGAAAGTGCCGAGCACGCCCTACATCCCGGTCAGCGATTTCCCCGACCTGGCCCCGCTGCAGCAGAACTGGCAAATCATCCGCGCCGAAGCGGAAAACATGCTCGCCCTGAAAAAGATCAAGGCCGCCGAGCAGAACGACGACGCCGGTTTCAATTCCTTCTTCAAGACCGGCTGGAAGCGCTTCTACCTGAAGTGGTACGACGCCAGCCACCCGTCGGCCCAGCGCCTGTGTCCGCAAACCTATGCGCTGCTGCAGTCGATCCCGTCGGTCAAGGCCGCGATGTTCGCCGAGTTGCCGCCGGGCGCCAAGCTGAACCCGCACCGCGACCCGTTCGCCGGCTCGATGCGCTTCCACCTGGGCCTGGCTACGCCGAACGACGACCGCTGCTTCATCGACGTCGACGGCCAGCGTCATAGCTGGCGCGACGGCGAAGGCGTGATCTTCGACGAAACCTATATCCACTGGGCTATCAACGGCAGCGAAAGCGACCGCGTGATCCTGTTCTGCGACGTCGAGCGCCCGATGCGTTACCGCTGGATGGCGGCGATCAACCGCTGGCTCGG
>DAMABW010000381.1:4006-4823 GCA_031999925.1 Massilia sp.
CGCCGAACGACACCGGCGACCAGACCGGCATGGTCAGCAAACTGTTCCGCATCTCGCACGTGATGGGCCAGTACCGCCGCCGTTATAAAGCCTGGAACAAGACCGCGTACAAGGTGACCAAGGTTGCCCTGATCGTGGGCGTGGCTGCGCTGATCTACTGGATCTGAGCCTCGGTCCACGGATTGGCAAGAATGATGCGCGAAAAGCGCCGCTTCGATAGCGGCGCTTTTTTTTCGCCGGTGCGCTGCAGTCGGCCGCCGCTTCAGCGGTAGACCAGCACCGGAATCGCGCTGTGCACCAGCACCTTCTGCGTTTCGCTGCCCAGCAGCATGCCGGTGATGCCGTGGCGGCCGTGCGAGGCCATGATGATCAGGTCGCAGCCGCGTTCGCGTGCGGCCGCCAGGATGGCCTCATACGGCTGGCTGGAACGGGACACGATGCTGCTGCAGGGCACGCCGGCGCTGCGTGCGGCGTTCTCGACCGTGGCCAGGATTCTGGCGCCGCGCGCTTCGCTCGTGGCCAGGTATTCGTCTTCGGTGGTGGCCAGCATCTCGGCATCGGCGGTAAAGGTGCGGAAGTCGGGCAGGGCGGTGAAGCCGACGACCTGCGCGCCGACGTCTTTCGCAAAGCTGACGCCGGCCAGCACGGCGCGCTCCGACAGCTCGGAGCCGTCGGTGGGCAACAGGATCTGCTTGAACATGATGCCTCCTCGAATAGCCGCGATGGCGTCGCGGTCGGCCTTAGTCTGCCGTTCGAGAAGATGGGACGTTTGATCCGGCTCAATCGGGTGGCGCCGTCCTCATTTCTCGGGATCGGG
>DAMABW010000382.1:0-4822 GCA_031999925.1 Massilia sp.
GGTCGGCCGTGCGGACAACGTGTACGGCGACCGCAATCTGTTCTGCGGCTGCGCGCCGATCAGCGATTACGAGTGATGTGATTCGCGGTTGATCGCCGAAGCCCCGCCGCGTGCGGGGCTTTTTTATTTCCGGGGTCGAGATACCAATCGTACGGTGGGGGTCTTGAGGCTGGGGGCCTCAAGACCGAAGTGCCCACGCGGTTACGTGCGTGTCCTTTTGCCTGTGGCGGCGACTATTCGCTCCGTGGCTCAACCATCGATGCGAACGCCAACGAGACGCTCTTGTCGCGACTGCCGAACCGCGGCGGTTTCGACAGAACCAATGCAAACAATGATCATCGTTCCGCGTGGGCACGGGGTGCCCACCGTACGTTACACGCCACCGCCCCTCAATCCCGCCGCGAGGCGAGATGCAAATGCGGCCGCGGATGCCGCCGCCTCTCGGCGCCAACTTCGAGCGCCCCCTCCTGCGTCACCAGCCGCGACCAGGTTTTCACCGCCCCCTGCTTCGCCTCCGCCGGCTGCACCGGCACCGTCCCCGTCTCGCCCGCCGCCACCTCGTCCAGCCGGAACGCCGCCACTGCCCGCGACAGGGTCAGGGCCTGCATCTGCAAGGTGCGCGCCGCGTCCGCCGCTTCTTCCACCAGCGTCGAATTGCGCTGCGTGACCTGGTCCATCTGCACGATGGCCTGGTTTACCTCGTCCAGCCCGCTGGCCTGCTCCAGGCTGGCCGAACTGATCTGGCTGACGATGTCCCCCACCTGCTGTACCGACATCGCCAGCGTCGCCATGCTGCTGCCGGCCTGCGCCGCGCAGGCGGTGCCGCCCTCGATCTCGGCCACCGAGTGCGCCACCAGTTCGCGGATCTCGCGCGCCGCGCTGCCCACGCGCAGCGCCAGCGAGCGCACCTCCCCCGCCACCAGCGCGAACTCGCGACCGCCCTCGCCCACCCGCGCCGCTTCCAGCGCGGCGTTCAGCGCCAGCGTCCCGGTCTCCACCGCGATCGCATCGATCGTGCCGACGATCTCGTCGACCCGGCGCGCACTGCCCTTCACCGTTTCCATGGTCGTCACCAGGCGGTCGACCACGCTTTCCCCTTGCAAGGCCACGCTCGACGCCGACTCGGCCAGCCGGTTCGCGGCCTGGGCGCTGTCGGCGGTCTGGTGCACGGTGGCGGCCAGTTCCTGCATCGACGACGCCGTGTGTTCGAGCGACTGGGTGCGGAACACGGCGCGCGTGGTCAGGTTCAGGTCGCGCAGGGCGATCTCGCGCGAGGCGCTGCCGATCGAGCGCGCCGATTCGAGGATGGTGCGCAGCGTGCCGTTCAGGTTGCGGATGCTGGCGTCGAGCGCGCGCGAGGTATCCGCGATCTCGTCGTTGCCATACACCCGGTCCTTCACCGTCAGGTCGCCGCTGGCCAGGTCGACCGCCGCGGCGCCGATGCCGCGGATTTCCAGCAGCAGCGCGCGCCGCACCGCCATCGTGATGCGCAGCGACACCAGCACCGCCAGCAGGATTACGCAGGGCGTGGCCAGGGCCATGGCGCGAAAGTCGCTGACCGCGCTTTCCGACGCCGCCTGCGACAAGGCCTGCTCGTGCTCGGACAGGTCGGACAGGCGCTGGGCCACCACCGCAAATGCGCTGTCGGCCTTGCTCATGGCGTTGGCGCCGATCGACTGGTCGTCGCGCACGATCTCGAGCACGTCGCCGACCGCTGCCGTGTAGACGCGGTAGGCTTCCATGGCCTGGTCGACGTAGCGCCGCTCGGCGCCGCCCAACTGGGTCATCTGCGCCAGGCGCGCCAGGCCGCTCGTGGTCTGGGCGTGCTGGCGGTCGATGCCCTGCATCAGCGGCGCGATCCGGCTCTTCGGAAAACTGCCGGCGATCCAGGTCTGCAATTGGTACACCTGGGCGTGGCCGCGCTGGGCGCCCGCCACCAACTCGCTGGCCGCGCGCATGTGGGCCGCGCGCTGGTTGACGATGACTTCGAGCGACGCGTTCTGCCGCACCATCGCGTAGTAACCGCCCGTGGACAACAGCACCAGCAGGACCAGCACGACGGCTGGCGCCAGCAGCAGCTTGGGGCCGATCTTCAGGCGGGCCAGGATGGGCGGGCAAAGGGAAGGGAAAATCGTCATGAGGCCCTCGATGTCGTCAACACGCAAAATTTCTTTAGCGCATTTGACCAATCTAAGTCATCCGTCCGGGCGCGCTCTTGCGCAAAATCAAGACCGTCCCGGCCATGCGCCTCGGGTGTGGCGCCATGGACAATCGCGGCGGCAAGGTTACACTAGCGCCATGAAGAAGATTGCCGTCCACCTGGCCCGGCACCGGCGCCTGCTGGCGCTGGGCGGGCTGTCGCTGCTGCTGCACCTGCTGGCCTTGGGCTGGATCGGCGGCCGGATCGAGCCCGACGCGCGCCAGGCGCCGGGCGTGGCGATCGCGCTGCGCCTCGACCGCTCGGCGCCCACGCAAGCG
Organism: Massilia sp.; assembly: GCA_031999925.1. Classification (GTDB taxonomy): domain Bacteria; phylum Pseudomonadota; class Gammaproteobacteria; order Burkholderiales; family Burkholderiaceae_D; genus Telluria. The sequence continues at coordinate 2,479 of DAMABW010000382.1, forward strand.
GCAGCGCCGCAGGCAGCCGATCCGGCGCCACCAGCCTCGCCGGCGGTACCGGCCGCCGCCCAGGACCAGGCCATGGCCTCGGAGACGAGCGGCGCGCCGCCGCCCTTGCCCCCGCCCTTGCCCTTGCATCCGCTGCAGCCGCTGGCGCCGGCAGCGAGCGATGCGGCGCAGGCTGCGCACACGCCCACCCTGCCCGCCCCCGCCGCGGCGCCACCCGCGTTCGGCGACCCGCGCGGCGCCGCCGTCCGGCAAATGCCCGGCCGTTACCAGGTGCGCATGCCGCCGCCGGCGCGCCTGACCTATGCGGTAACGCGCACCCGCCCCGGCCGCGCGCTACAAGCCGGGGACGAAGCCCAGCTGGTCTGGGAAGCCGGCGCCGGCCGCTACCAATTGCGTGTCGAAGGCGTGCTGGGCTTACTGGAGAGCGAAGGCGGCGGCGACGATGCCGGCATCGCCCCGGTCCAGGCCAGCGAACACCAGGACGACGGCAGCGACCGCATCACGCGTTTCGACCGCGCCGCCGGCCGCATCGCCGCCGATGGCGCCGACGACCCGCTCTACCTGGGCAGTCAGGACCGCGCCTCGCTGCTGATGCAGTTGGCCGGCATGGGCCTGGCCGCACCCGAGCAGATGCAGGGCGTGATCGAAGTGATGGTCGGCGGGCCGGATGGCGCCCACGCGGCGCGCTTCGAGGTGCTGGGCCGCGAACGGCTGGCCACCGGCGCCGGCAGCCTGGCCACGGTGCGCCTGGCCGAACTGGCCGAACCCGGCCGACGCAGGCTCGAACTCTGGCTCGCGCCCCAGCGCAACTGGATGCCGGTGCAGCTGCGCGTGACCGAGCCTGATGGCAGCGTGGCGAACCAGGTCGTGACGAGCATCGAGGCCGCGCCGGTCGCGAATGCGGCGGTCATGTAGCGGCGCGCAGAAGCCGGCTCAGAACGTCATTTCCAGCGTCGCGCGCAGCGTCGGGCTTTCAGGATAGGTCCAGCCGCGCCGCTCGATGCCCGCCACCGGATCGATATACGCCGGCTCGAAGACGTTGTCTTCGCCGAGCAGGTTCGAGCCCGCCAGGCGCAGCTGCAGTGTCGGATTGAAGCGCCAGGCCGCATATGCTTCCAGGTCGGTGCGCGCATGCGTATAGAAGCGGCGTTCGGCGGAAGGATCGACGCGTCCGCCGCGCCGGTGCGCCAGGCTCGCGCCGCCGCTGAAGGCGCCGCGCTTGTAGTCCAGGCCCAGATTGGCCGTCAGCGGCGTCTGCTGCTCCATGCGGTTGTAGGGGCCGGGCACCGACTCCACGCGCGACCAGTTGCGGCTCACGCTGGCGCGCAGTTCGAGCGCCGGCGCGTCCTCCATCACGGCGGACAGCGGAAACTTCGCTTCCAGCCGCAGCGAGCGCAGCTCGGAGCGGTCCTCGTTGGCCGGCGTGAAGATCCAGCGCAGGCCGTCGAAATAAATGCGGTTGCTGGTGTAGTTGTCGATGCGGCGCAGCGAGGCGCCCGCCGAGACCATCGCCCCTTCGGCCCAGTGGCGCTCCCACCCGGCGTCAAGGCCCCAGGCCAGCTCCGGTTTCAGGTGCGGATTGCCCTGGTAATCGGCCTCGGTGGCGCTGTTGTTTTCCCAGGCATAGCGGCGCGGGACCAGGCTGTACAAGTCCGGCGCCTTGTAGGTGCGGCTCACGGCCAGGCGCAACTGGTCGCCCTTTTCACCGGGCAGCTTCCATAGCGTCTGCAGCACCGGACTGAAGACGCTCGAACGCACCCGCGCCGTATCGAAAGTGTTGCCGCTGACCCGCGTGCGCACGCCTTCCCAGCGCGCACCGAGGTACACCGAAAGCTGCGGGCTGACGGTCCACTCGTCCTGGGCGTAGACGGCGGCGCGCGTGACGCGTGCCTCGAAGGTCTCGATTGGCGGCTGATCCTGCGGCAGCGCGCGGATCGCATCCGCCTCGGCGCGCATGTCGTCGCTGGCGTTGAACCGCGCATCCCAGCCGAACGCCAGCACGTGGCCGCCGTCGAAGGCGCGCGTGTATTTCCCGGTGCTGCTGGCGCCGTGCGCATCGGTGTCGGTGCGCACGCTGCCGTCGGTCTCGGGGCGCCCAAGGCCATCGACGCCGCTGCGCCGCACAAGCGTATCCTGCCAGCTGCGCTCGACACCGAGCTTGGTTTCCAGTTTCGCGCCGGACGCCAGGACGCCGCTCCAGCGCAGATTCGACGACAGCATGCGGTCGTCGAAGGCGCCGGCGGTACGCAGGTCGGGCGTGGGCGGCGGCGCGCCGATGCTGGTCGCCGTCAGCGCGTGGCCACGGTTGCGGAAGCTGCTGCCGTTGGCCAGGGTGTCCCATTCG
>DAMABW010000383.1:0-4815 GCA_031999925.1 Massilia sp.
GCGGGCCGGGGATCGGCGAAGTCTGGTTCGGGGCGTCGAGCGAAGGTGTGCTCTCACGCAGCGTGCGCGACTCGGCGCTGGCGCTCGACATCCTGCAGGGCGCGGAGGCCGGCGATCCCTTCGTGATTGCACCGCCGGCGGGTTCATATGCCGAGCTGATGCAGCGCGATCCGGGCAAGCTGCGGATCGGCTTCAGCACCGCGTCGCCGATCGGCACCTGGGTGCACCCGGAAGCGGTGGCCGCCGTGCGCCGCGCGGTCGGGCTGCTGCGCGGGCTGGGGCACGAGGTCGAGGAAGCCGCGCCCGAGATCGACGGCCAGGCCCTCGCGCAAAGTTTCCTGCACATCTACCTGGGCCAGGTGCCGGCGATGATGGCGCGCGGTCGGGCGCTGGGCGCCAAGGCGGGCGACGTGGAACTGATGAGCCGCTTACTGGCGACGCTCGGCAGCGCGGTCTCCAGCGCGCGCCTGACGGCGCAACTCGCGAAGTGGAACGACTTCGGGCGCAGCCTGGCGCGCTTCCATGCGCGCTACGACATGCTGCTCACGCCGACGCTGGCCGGTCCGCCCCTGAAGCATGGCGAAGGCGACCCGCCGCAGGCGGAACAATTCGTGCTCGACTTGCTGCAGCGTAGCGGCGTACTGGGCCTGCTGGCGCGGCTCGGGCTGCTGGAGGGGACGGTGAACCGGATCGCGCGCGACAGTTTGCGCTTCGTGCCGTTCACGCAATTGGCCAATCTGACGGGGACGCCGGCGATGTCGGTGCCCTTGTACTGGACGACCGACGGCCTGCCGCTGGGGGTACAGTTCGTGGGCAGGTTCGGGGCGGAGGATCAGTTGCTACAGCTGGCGCACCAGCTGGAAGGGGTGGCGCCGTGGTTCGATAAACTGGCGCCGCTGGCGCGCGAAGGAAGCGCAAAATCCGCAGTCCCTACCGCGTGAAAAGGCGCAACCCGTAGGGTGGGCTCCCGAGCCCACGCGGTCTCATCGCATGATGGCATGCGGCGCGTGAAACGAATGCACGCTGTGCGTTCCGTCGATACGATTCGACATTCACCTGTGCCATACCGCGTGGGCACAGGTGCCCACCCTACGAACCCACCAATGCGGCGATGGCGTCACCCACTTCCACCGTCGTCGCGGCACCACCCAAATCCCCCGTCCGCGGTCCGGCACTCAGCACCTGCTCGATCGCCCCGACAATCGCATCGTGCGCCTCGCGCAAGCCAGAAGGCGCATCCGGCCCATCCGCCAGGAAGCCCAGCATCATCGCCCCCGACCAGATCATCGCGATCGGATTTGCAATCCCCTTCCCCGCGATGTCCGGCGCCGAACCATGCACCGGCTCGAACAGCGACGGGAAGGTACGCTCCGGATTCAGGTTGCCCGATGGCGCTAGCCCGATCGTGCCGGTGCAGGCCGGCCCCAGGTCCGACAAAATGTCGCCGAACAGATTCGACGCCACCACCACGTCGAAACGCTGCGGCTGCAGCACGAAGCGCGCCGTAAGGATATCGATGTGCTGCTTGTCGACCGTGACGTCCGGGTAGGCCGCACCCACCGCATCGGCGCGCCCGTCCCACCACGGCATGCTGATCGCGATGCCGTTCGACTTGGTTGCCACCGTCAGGTGCTTGCGTGCGCGCGACTGCGCCAGCTCGTAGGCATACTTCAGCACGCGGTCGGCGCCATGGCGGCTGAACACCGATTCCTGGATCACGATTTCGCGCTCGGTGCCGGGAAACATGATGCCGCCCAGGTTGGTGTACTCGCCCTCGGTATTCTCGCGCACCACATAAAAATCGATGTCGCCCGGCTTGCGGTTGGCCAGCGGGCAAGGCACGCCTTCGAACAGGCGCACCGGACGCAGATTGATGTACTGGTCGAACTCGCGCCGGAATTTCAATAACGAACCCCAGAGCGAGATATGGTCCGGCACCGTGGCCGGCCAGCCGACGGCGCCGAAATAGATCGCGTCCATACCGGATAACTGCTCTTTCCAGTCGGGCGGCATCATGTCGCCGGTCTTCAGATAATAGTCGCAGCTGGCCCATTCGAATTCGGTGAATTCGAGCGCGATATCGAAGCGCTTTGCAGCCGCTTCCAGGACTTTCAGGCCTTCCGGCAGGACTTCCTTGCCGATACCGTCGCCGGCGATGGCGGCGATCTTGAAACTGCGTGTCATGTGAGACTTCCCTTCGGTAGAAAGGATGATCGTAGCAGTCTTTGCATGCCCTCGCAGACGAGCGGCGGATTCGGCAGGCGCAAACGAAAAGGCCACGTCATTGACGTGGCCTTTTTTCTTACTACTCTATTCTGGCTCCCCGACCTGGACTCGAACCAGGGACCTGCGGATTAACAGTCCGTCGCTCTACCGACTGAGCTATCAGGGAATTGAGGCAATATTATAGCCGGCCATTTCCAATTTAGCCAGTCCTGTACGAAAAATCGGATTTCGCACCCGGCGCCCGGCGCTTTGCTATAGTCGCTGCACCTTTGTACCTTCACACCTCACCATGACAACTCCCCGCATTCTCGGCACTCCCCTCTCTCCTTCCGCCACGCGCGTGATGCTGCTCGGCTCAGGCGAACTCGGCAAGGAAGTGATCATCGCGCTGCAGCGCCTTGGCGTCGAAGTCATCGCCGTCGACCGCTACCCGAACGCGCCCGGCCACCAGGTCGCACACCGCGCCCACGTGATCGACATGACGGATGGCGACGCCCTCGCCGCGCTGATCGAACAGGAAAAGCCGGACCTCGTGATTCCCGAGATCGAGGCGATCGCCACCGACAAGCTGGCCGAACTCGAAGCCGCCGGCGCCATCACCTGCATCCCGACCGCGCGCGCCGCCCAGTTGACCATGAACCGCGAAGGCATCCGCCGCCTCGCCGCCGAAGAACTGGGCCTGGCCACCTCGCCCTACCGCTTCGCCAGCAGCCTGGCCGAACTGGAAACGGCCTGCGCCGCGGTCGGCTTCCCGTGCGTGGTGAAGCCGGTGATGTCGTCGTCCGGCAAGGGCCAGTCCAAGCTCGACAGCGCGGCCGACGTGCGTACCGCCTGGGACTACGCCGCCGCCGGCGGCCGGGTCGACAGCGGCCGCGTGATCGCCGAAGGCTTCATCGACTTCGACTACGAGATCACGCTGCTGACGGTGCGCTCGCTTGGCGCCGACGGCCAGGTCGAAACGGCTTTTTGCGATCCGATCGGCCACAAGCAGGTGCAGGGCGATTACGTCGAATCCTGGCAGCCGCATCCGATGAGCGCGCTGGCACTGGAACGTTCGCGCGAGATCGCTGCCAAAGTCACCGGCAACCTCGGCGGCCTGGGCGTGTTCGGCGTCGAACTGTTCGTGAAGGGCGACATGGTGTGGTTCTCGGAAGTGAGCCCGCGTCCGCACGACACCGGCATGATGACCATGGCGACCCAGGTGCAGAGCGAATTCGAACTGCACGCCAAGGCGGTGCTGGGACTGCCGGTCGACACGACGCTGCGTGCACCGGGCGCCTCGGCCGTCATCTATGGGCAACTCGACGAAAAAGGGATCGCCTTCGAGGGCGTGGCCGAGGCGCTGCGTGTGCCGGGTGCGGACCTGCGCCTGTTCGGCAAGCCGGAGTCGTTTGCGCGGCGGCGCATGGGCGTGGCGCTGGCCAGCGCCGCCGATATCGAGACGGCACGTGAGCGCGCACGCGAGGCCGCGGGCAAGGTCAAGCCGGTCAGCAGCAAGACGTAACACCGGAGCGCAGTCGCCGCGCTCTTCACGCCTCCTGACGGCGCCGGCAACGCTGGCGCCGCCTCCCCACCCGGCCTGGACATACATTCCAGGCGCACGGATTCCGATCCGGCTAAGGCGCGCAGGCCGACAAGCCTGTAGGCGCAATCCTGATATCGAGCACGGCCTGGATGAGATGTAATAGTCGTGACCGATAACAGGATCGCGACAGGGTGGGCACGTGGATTTCAAGTGGACGAAAATAATGGAAGCGGTGGGACCGTCGGCGGCGCTGGCGTTTGCCGCATGGCTGCTGCAACAAATACTCGAGCAGCGCTATGGCGCCGCCCGGGCGCGCTACTGCGGGCTGGTCGACACTTTACGCACGGGCATGAAAGGAAAGCGCCGCGAAGTCGTCCGGGAAGAAATCGACATCTGCCACAAGCGCGCCATGGTCATGCTGCACGCAACACGTATCGGCATGGCGGCGGCGATCCTCCTGCTGCTTTCCCTCATCATCAGCGCGCTCGACACCGCGCTCAAAGCGGACTGGCTGAAAATCCTGGGTGCGCCGGGCATCATGCTCGGGCTGGTGCTGGCAGTTCCTGCCGCGCTGTTCGTGGCTCTGGAGAACATGCTAATCAAGAAGGCACGCAACGCCGCACTGGCGCACGGGCACCATCAGGGGTGATTGCTCCAGCGATGCCGTAACCGGCTTCCCATGGCGGCAGAAATGAAAAAAGGCCGCATCCTTCGACGCGGCCTTTTTCGTATTCTGGCTCCCCGACCTGGACTCGAACCAGGGACCTGCGGATTAACAGTCCGTCGCTCTACCGACTGAGCTATCAGGGAATTGATGGATCGAATTATAACTGCTCAGCAGCATTCCGCAAAGGGCTGCAAATCGAATCGTGTGCGGCGGCGGAATAGCGACTTCCTTCAAGCCGGGCCGCCGGCCATGCTTCACAAACGCGCTCCGAAAACAAAAAAGGAGTGCCGATCACTCGACACTCCTTCTCATATTCTGGCTCCCCGACCTGGACTCGAACCAGGGACCTGCGGATTAACAGTCCGTCGCTCTACCGACTGAGCTATCAGGGAATTGA
>DAMABW010000384.1:0-4808 GCA_031999925.1 Massilia sp.
CATCACCTTAGCGACATGGGGATGCGCAGCATGGCTGTCGACGGCCGCCTGGTCGACCCAGCCGTCCAGGATAAAGAAGGTGTCGGGCGCATCGACGCGTTGGTACAGGTCGTAGTACAGGCAGCCTGGTTCCGCGCGCGCCGGCTCCACGAACCGCAGGATCAGGTCGCGCACGCGCTCGCGGTCTTTCGCGTCGCAGCGCAGTTCACAAATGATGTGGCGTTCGTTCGCCTTTGTATTGTTCATGGCGCGCTCCTCAATTCTTGCCGGCGTAGACGCGTGTCATGCCGCCGTCGACGATCAGGTCGATACCGCGAATGTAGCTGCTCGCGTCCGACGCCAGGAACACGACTGCATTGCCGATATCGCGCACGGTGCCGACGCGTCCGGCCGGAATCTCCTTGGATACGCGAGCCACGTAATCGGCCACGTCCTGGTCGCTCATATTTTGTTCCTTGCCGTAGCCTTCAGTCGGCACGACGCCGGGGCTGACGGTGTTGACGCGGATATCGCGGTCGCGCAAATCCGTGGTCCAGCTGCGCGCAAGCGAACGTACCGCTGCCTTGGTGGCGGCATAGACACCGAAACCTTTCAAACCCATGTCGGCGGTGATGGAGGCGTTCAGGACGATCGAGGCGCCGTCACGCAGCACCGACAAGGCGGTCTGCACCGTCAGCACGACGCCTTTGACGTTGATCGACAACTCGCTGTCGATCTGCTCTTCCGTCAATTGCTCCAATGGGGTGGCATGCCCGCCGCCGGCGTTGGCGAACAGGATGTCGAGCTGGCCGTGCGCCTGCTTGATGGTATCGGCCACGCGCTGCATATCCACCTTGACGGATGCATCGGCCTGGACGCCGATGGCGCCCTCCCCCAGTTTTGCCACGGCGGCATCGAGCACTTCGCGGCGGCGGCCGGTGATGTAGACGGTTGCGCCTGCTTCGAGCAGGCACTGGGCCGCGCCGAAGCCAATGCCCGTCGTGCCGCCGGTGACGAGCGCGATCCGCCCGTTGAGAGTATTTGTAGTCATGACAATTCCTGAATTGAAGAGAACGGTGCGCGTCGTCCGGCAAGTGCTGCCAAGCAGACGCGCGAAAAATGAGACGGCTTAGCGGTTGACGGTCTTCATCTGCTGCGCGTTGTAACGCTCGCCTTTTACCGGCACCCGTGCCAGGACGTCTGCCAGCGCTTGAAGGTCCTCGGCAGTCAGGACAACATCGGCGCCGCCGACGTTCTCTTCCAGGCGGTGCAGCTTGGTCGTGCCGGGGATCGGCGCAATCCATGGCTTCTGGTCCAGCAGCCAGGCCAGTGCCACCTGGGCCGGCGTGGCGTTCTTGCGGGCTGCGACTTCACCGATCAGGGTCACCAGGTTGTGGTTGGCTTCACGGGCTTCGTCGGCAAAGCGTGGCAAGGTATTGCGAATATCACCCGCCGCGAAGCTGGTGCCCGCGTCGATCTTGCCGGTCAAGAAGCCTTTGCCCAGCGGGCTGAACGGAATGAAACCGATGCCCAGCTTTTCCAGCAGCGGCAGGATTTCCTGCTCCGGCTCGCGGGTGAACATCGAGTATTCACTTTGCAGGGCCGACAGCGGCTGCACGGCGTGGGCGCGGGTAATGGCCTCGACGCCTGCTTCGCACATGCCGAAGTATTTGACCTTGCCTTCGGCAATCAGGTCGCTCACGGCGCCGGCCACGTCTTCGATCGGCACGTTCGGATCGACACGGTGCTGGTAGAACAGGTCGATGCGATCCGTCTTGAGGCGCTTGAGCGACTGTTCCGCGACCTGGCGGATACGTTCAGGACGGCTGTCCAGGCCCGCTTTCGGATCGCCGTCCTTGAAGCCGAACTTGGTGGCAATGACGATCTTGTCGCGGAACGGTGCGACCGCTTCGCCGACCATCTCTTCGTTGGCCTGGCCATAGCCTTCGGCGGAGTCGAACAAGGTCACGCCGCGCTCGTAGGCGGCGCGGATCAGGGCGATACCGTCGCTCTTGTCGGTGGCCGGGCCGTAGCCGAAGGTCAAACCCATGCAACCGAGACCGATTGCCGACACTTCCAAACCACTATTTCCCAATTTACGTTGTTGCATGTTGTTCTCCCAAAAGGGCCGGCCAAGGATGTGTGAGGTAGCCGGCAAAACCTGCGAACGAACTATAGGCGTGCACAGTCAGTGCGAGAAGCCATATACTCCGAATACCGATATGCAGAATTTCGATAAATGGAACGAATCAATCTCAACAACGTGGCGGCGTTCGTCGTCGTCGCGCGGGAGCGCAGCTTTACCCGGGCGGCCGCACAACTCGGGCTGTCGCAGTCATCTCTGAGCCATACGATCAGCGCACTCGAAGCCAAGCTGGGGATGCGCCTGCTGACCCGGACAACGCGTGGCGTGTCGCCCACCGAGGCCGGGGAGCGACTATTGGCCACCGTTGGTCCCTACTGCGAAGGCATCGAGGCCGAACTGGCATCGCTGAGCGAGGATCGCGACAAACCGGCCGGCACGGTCAAGATCAGTTCGCACGACCATGCAGTGCGGACGATCCTGTGGCCGAAGCTTTCCGCACTGCTTCCCGCTTATCCCGACTTGAAGATCGAGTTTTCGATCCACTACGGACTGATCGACATCGTTGCCGAACGATTCGATGCGGGCGTGCGCGTTGGCGACCAGGTGGCCAAGGACATGATCGCGATGCGCATCAGCCCGGATTTCAACATGACCGTAGTCGGTTCACCTTCTTACTTCTCGACGCGCAAGGCGCCGGCGCTTCCTCAAGACCTGACTGAACACAATTGCATCAATTTGCGGCTGCCGACCCACGGTGGCCTGTATGCGTGGGAGTTCGAGAAGGACGGCCAGGAGATGAGCGTGCACGTCCAGGGACAGGTGATCCTGAATACGTCGGCGGAAATCGTGACTGCCGCACTGGAAGGCTATGGCCTGGCCTACGTCCCAGAGGACGTGGCCGACCGGCACGTCGCAGCGGGTGACCTGGTGCAGGTGCTGGATGACTGGCGCCCAACCTATCCCGGTTACCACTTGTACTATCCAAGCCGGCGTAATGCGTCGCCGGCATTTTTGCTCGTACTGGACGCGCTGCGCTTGAAGGCCTGATTAGCCGCTATCGAAATTTTGCATATCGGTATGGAACATCCGGGCTTCTCCGGATGACTGCCGCGGCATATCCTCTCCTGGCTTTTTAACGCAGAGGGGGAGCAGTCGATGGCACGCATATTCATTACTGGTTCGACCGATGGTCTTGGCCGCGCCGCCGCCCTGGCATTGATGGCCGAAGGACACGAGGTCGTGCTGCATGCACGGTCCCGCCAGCGGGCAGCCGCCGTGGCGAATATCGTCGGCCGATCCGGCGGCATTGTCACAGGCGACCTCGCCAGTGCGGTTGAAACCCGGGCGGTCGCCGACGGGGTCAACCGTATTGGCCCGATGGATGCGGTGATCAACAACGCCGGCATCTACCTGGAAGCGCACCGGGGCAATACGCCGGAGGGGCATGCGACGACGCTGGCGGTCACCGCATTGGCGCCGTACATGCTTACAGGGCTCATCGAGCGTCCCAAGCGAGTCATTTACCTCAGCGGCGGAATGCATCGAGGCGGTAGCGGTTCGCTGCGCGACATCGATTGGGTGACCCGCACATGGCAAGCCAGCCAGGCCTATTCAGAAAGCAAGTTGTATGTGGCAACCCTCGCGTGTGCCCTTGCACGCCACTGGCCCGATGTCCTGAGTCATAGCGTGGATCCGGGCTGGGTGCCCACCAGGATGGGCGGCCCCTCCGCACCGGACGATCTGGAAATGGGTCACCTCACGCAAACATGGCTCGCCACCAGCACCGATCCCGCAGCTATTAGCACGGGCCACTACTGGCATCACCGGCGCCGGCAGCAGCCGGCCGCCGAGGTCGTCGACCCTGGCTTCCAGGACCGGTTGATCGACAGGCTGGCCGAGCTTACTGGTGTCGCCCTCTTCTGATCCATACGTATCCGCAAACACAACAGGTGAACAAATGCTTGAAAAAATCCCATGATTACATTGAACAACGGCGTTCAGATGCCGGCCCTTGGCCTAGGCGTATTCCAGTCCAAGCCCGAGGAAACAACCGACGCGGTCGTCACTGCGCTCGAATGCGGTTATCGATTGATCGACACGGCGGCCGCCTATTTCAACGAGCACGAAGTCGGCGAAGGCATTCGCCGTGCCGAGGTGCCGCGCTCCGAAATTTTCGTCGAAACCAAGCTGTGGATCACGAATTACGGCTACGATTCCGCGCTGCGCGCGTTCGATGTCAGCCTCAGGAAACTCAGTATCGAGCAGCTCGACCTTTGGCTGCTGCACCAGCCTCTGGCCTCCGACTTCGAGAAAACGATTCAGGCATACAAAGCGGCCGAAAGGCTGCTGGCGGAAGGTCGCGTTCGCGCCATCGGCGTGTCGAATCTGACCCCGGCCCGACTGGACGAGTTGATCGCGCGTACCGGCGTTATCCCGGCCGTCAACCAGATTCAGGTTCATCCGTATTATTCCCAGCCTGCGCTTCGGGCGGCAAATACCAGTCACGGCATCGTTACGCAGAGCTGGTCGCCGATCGGTGGCGCCTACACATACGGCAACGCCGAGAAAAACCCGCTCCAGGATCCCGTGATCACGGCGGTTGCGGCCAAATACGGCAAGACGGCGGCGCAGGTCATCTTGCGGTGGCACCTGGACCACGGCTTTGCGCCGATCCCGAAGTCGATCAAGCCGCATCGGATTGCAGAGCACTTTGACGTGTTCGACTTTGTGCTGACGCCAACCG
>DAMABW010000385.1:0-4798 GCA_031999925.1 Massilia sp.
CAGGCCTGGGGCAGGCAGGCGACCGGATAGGCGACGGGCGAGATCGAGGATATGGTGGAGCAGTACGTGGCGAAGCCGGGGTCGTGTGCGAAGTTGCGGTTGGTGGAGTCGCAGCCGCAGGCAAATGCTCCGTTGGCGCTGGCAGGCTGATACCCGTACGGTGGGGTCTTTGAGGCCGGGGGCCTCAAAGACAAAGTGCCCACGCGGAAGCATGATGGATGTTGGCCTCGTTCGATGCCGGCGCGATGCGTAGTGTTAGCAGCTGTCCAGGATGGACGTTAGCGTCTATTCCTTGAGACACGCTGTCTCGACGCCGACAGCACGTCCGTCATATGAGCCGCCGATGACGCGACATTCCGCGTGGGCACAGCGTGCCCACCGTACGGTCAGCGCAGCGTCAAAGAGACGCCCCAACGCCGAGCAGGCGGCGTACCAGCGCCTCGGCATCCGCATCGATATTCATCAAGGCCGCATGCGCCGGCCGCACGAACCCCTCTTCCTGCTGGTGCCGCGCAAACGCCACCAGCCCATCGTAGAAGCCTTCCGTATTCAGCAGCCCGATCGGCTTCGCATGAATCCCCAGTTGCGCCCAGGTCACCATCTCGAACAGCTCTTCCAGCGTGCCGAAGCCGCCCGGCATCGCGATGAAGCCTTCCGACAAATCCGCCATCATGGCTTTGCGCTCATGCATGTCCTTCACCACGAACAGGCGCGTGAGCCCGGCATGCCCGACCTCGCGCTCGACCAGCGCCCGCGGGATCACCCCGGTCGCTTCGCCGCCCAGGCGCAGCACTTCGTCGGCAATCAGGCCCATCAGGCCGACCTTGCCGCCGCCGTAGACCAGGGCGATGTTGTGATCCACCAGCGCCCGCGCCAATTGGCGCGCCGCGTCGGCGTAGATGGGCTTGGCGCCGTTGGAGGCGCCGCAGTAGACAGCGATCGATTTCATGCGGATTCCAGAAAGGTGGTTCAGGCGCTCGGGTCCCGCGCTTCGTCGGGGAGCTTCTTGAGATATTCCTCGGACAGCTTCTCGAACAACAGCCGCGTATCGCCGCGCAGATACGGCCCCAGCATCGACAGCACCTGGTAGCAGCCGCGCGCCAGCGCATCGGCGATCGCCTGCTGCTCGCTGTACTTGCGCGGGTTGCGCACGTATTCGTAGGACAGCCAGTAGGTGGCGACGACCACCATGTTGGTGGCCATGGCGCTGATCTGCTGGTCGCCGGCGTCGAGCGAGTTTTCGCTGCGCAGGTCTTCGCACAACTGGCGCGCGACCTTGATCTTGTGGGCCAGGATGGCCTTGAAGTGCAGTTCCAGCTTGCGGTTGCGCGACAGCAGGTCGTTCAGGTCGCGGTAGAAGAAACGGTAGCGCCAGATCAGTTCGAACATCAGGTGCAGGTAGAGCCACACGTCTTCCATGTTCGAGCGGCGCCCCGCCGGCACCGTGAGGATGCGCTCGATCTCGGCCTCGAACTGCACGAAGATCGAGTTGACGATGTCGTCCTTGTTGCGGAAGTGGTAGTACAGGTTGCCGGGCGAGATGTTCATCTCCTCGGCAATGACGGTCGTCGTGATGTTCGGCTCGCCGAACTCGTTGAACAGCCTGAGCGAGAGCTCGAGGATGCGTTCACGGGTGCGGCGTGGTGCTTTCTGTAGCATGGAAGGCGGCGGTATTTGTGTCAGCCGCAAGCATAACATCGAACGCCATGACGGCGTTACTGCCAAATGCCATCAATCAGGCCTTATCGGCGCCATCCTTGCGCTTATCTGCTGCCTTTTTCGCCGCCGGCTTTTTTGCTGCCGGCGCTTTCCTGGCGGCCGGGCTTGCAGGCGTCTTGCGACCCGCGCTGCCGATCTCGGCCAGCATGCGTTCCAATTCGTCGATGCGGTGGTTCAGCGCCTCGATCTCGCTGCGCGCCGGCACGTCGATGGCGGCCAGGGCGCGTGCCACGCGTTCCTCGAACACCTGCTCCAGCTTGCCCCAGGTGCCGGAGGCGCGGCGACTGGAGCGCTCGGCCTTGCGCGCCACGGTATCGGTCGCGTCCTCGACCTTGCGCGCGCGCTTTTGCAGTTCGCTGCCGTCGCGCACCAGGCGCGTGAACTCGCGCCCGCCCTCCTGCTGGGCCTTGGCAAAGGCGCCCAGGCCGGCTTGCCAGATCTGCTGCGCCGAACTGCGCACCGCGCGCGCCAGCGCTTCTTCTTCCTGCTCCAGATCCTCGATCTTCTTGCTCATCGCTTCCTCGTATGTGTTCCCCTCATTGTAGGAGCGCACGCTAGAAGGCGGATTCTAAACGCGCCGTCCTACTGTCCCGCGCCCCTTTGCCGTTGCAGCGCCAGGGCGTCGTGCAGGGCCGCCATCAGGGTCGCGCCCATCCAGGGCTTGGCATAGTAACGGTCGGCCGCGCCGCTGGCCAGGGCCTCGGCGATCTCGCGCTCGTCCTCGCTCTGGCCCGAGAGCAGGATGCGCACCGTGGGCGGATACAGGCGCTGGGCCTCGGCCAGCAGTTCGGCGCCGCTCATGCCGGGCATGAAGTGGTCGCTGACGATCACCGCCACCCGCTCGCGCGCCAGCACGGCGAGCCCTTGCGCGCCCGAGGACGCGGTCAACACGCGCCAGCCCTGGTCCTCGACCATGTCGGCCAGCACCTCGAGCATGAAGGTGTCGTCGTCGACCAGCAGCAGGGTCTGCTCGGGCGCGGCGGCCGGCAGGAAGGCTTCGACCTCGAGGGCGAAGCTGCCGGGTTCCAGCGGCAGGGGGATGTAGCCGTCGAAGCCGGCGTCGAGCAGCGCTTCGCGCAGGGCCGCGTCGTCGGGCGCCGCGAGCGCCAGCAGCGCACCCCTGCCGCGGCCGGGCAGGCCGAAGGCGGCGGGATGGCGTGCATGGCACAGCACCAGGTCGGGCGGCAGCGGATCGTGGTCGCCGGTGTTGACGATGTGGCCGCGCTCGCGCAGCAGGCGCGCCATCGCGGAAAAGCGGGTGGAATCGTCGTCGAGGATGTGGATGCGTGCCGCCACGTGGTCTCCAGAAGTCATGCGAGACCGACTGTATCACGCCGGCAGCGGGTCCCCGGTTTTCAATGCCGCCAGCTCGGTCATGACGGCGTCGAGGATGCGCGGGTTGCGCCCCAGCGCCACGTGGCCGATGCCGCCGAAAGCGAGGTTGCGCGCGCCTGGCAACTGGCTCGATGTCTGCGGCGAAATGATGTTGTCGTGGTGCGAAAAGAGCGATGTGAAGAGCGCACGCCGCTGCGCGTCTTCGTCGGCGTCGAGTTGCCGCAGCCACGCGCAGGGCATGCCGCCCTTCCAGCGCATCTGCGCCGCATTCAAGCCGAGGCCGAAGTTGGCCAGTCCGGTGCCGAAGTGCGGCGTGCCCAGGGTGAGCACGCGCAGCACGCGCGCGCTGCCATGCCGGCGCAGCCAGGCGCGCGTGACCAGGCCGCCCATGCTGTGGGCGACGATGGCGATCGTCGCGGCACCGGTCGCGTTGCGCAGGGCTTCGGCGGCGCGCTCGACCTGGGCCACGTAGTGCTCGATGTCGGCCGTTACCGGCAGCAGGTCGACCGTCGCATGGCTGATGCGTGCGCGCTCCAGGCGCGGCAGCAGGTGCGCCCAGTAGCCGCTGTTGCAGCCGTAGCCGTGCACCAGCAGCACCGGCACGGCGCTCGACTCGGCATACACGTGCACGCCTTCGCGCGCCCAGGGCATGGTCCAGGACGTATAGAACATGCTGGCGCAGAATTCCTCGGCCAGCAGGTGCAGGCCGCGCAGCGGGCCGAGACGGTATTCGGGCGGCGTCGGGCTGGCGAACAAGGCGGCCAGCACGAAGTTGTTCATGTTGATCAGGAGCCGCACCAGGGCCACGCTGCCTAGGCCCAGCACGGCGGCCGTCCATGGCGGGATGGCGAACCAGTGCCAGGCGCCCAGGCCGATCGCCAGCGCGGCGATGGCCTGGACCAGCAGCACCAGTTGCAGCAGGCGGCGCGCGCTCATCGGCTCAGGCCCCGGGGCGCGGCGCTGGCCGGCCGGTCAGGTCCTGGGCCAGGCCGCTGGCCAGGCGCGCCGTCAATCCATAGATCGACAACTGCGGGTTGGCGCCGATCGAGGTCGGGAACAGCGAGCCGTCGTGCACCGACAGGTTGGCCAGGTCGCGGTAATGCCCGTTCGGCGCCACCACGCCCAGCCGGGCGTCGCCGGCCATGGTGCAGCCGCCCATCACATGGGCCGAGGCCACGCGCGTCATGTGCAGGGCTTGCGGCAAGGCCGCGATCTCGCGCTGCGCTTCGCTCCAGCTGGTATAGGCGCGCGCGGTTTCGTGGGCGGGGCGCACGGCGCTGGCGCCGGCGGCGAACTGGATCTCGGCCATGCTCAACAGGGCGCGCCGTGCGCCGTCCCAGAGGAAGTCGTTCAGGGGGTAGTCGAGGATGCCGGCGCCGTCCTTCAATTGCACGCTGCCGCCGGGCGACGCTTCGTGGAAGCCGTCGCGCAGCAGCGCCAGCATGCCCTGGATGTGCGGGAACTGGCGCATCATGGCGGCGTGGTCGGCCCCGAAGCCGTTCATCGTGGTCGACAGCAGCACCGGGTGCAGCGGCGGCGCTTCCAGCTTGTAGCCGAGCGGGCCGTCGATCGGCGCCGTGTGCAGGAAGTGGTCGGAGTAGACGGTTTGCGGCGCCCCGGCATAGGCGTCCACGCGCTGCGGGAAGATGCCGGCCGAGATCAGGGTCGGGTGCAGGAAGGTGCGCTTGCCGAGCAGCTTGTGCG
The DNA here is from genome assembly GCA_031999925.1 of Massilia sp. Classification (GTDB taxonomy): domain Bacteria; phylum Pseudomonadota; class Gammaproteobacteria; order Burkholderiales; family Burkholderiaceae_D; genus Telluria. The sequence continues at coordinate 4,759 of DAMABW010000385.1, forward strand.
GGTCGGGCGCGTTCGAGCGCAGCAGCAGCGCCGGCGAATT
>DAMABW010000386.1:0-4781 GCA_031999925.1 Massilia sp.
CCGTGTAGCGTGGACTGTCCGCATTCGGTGCGCTGCCGTCGAAGCAATAGCGCAGCGCGAGGCCCGGCAGCGCCACGTTGGCGTGGATGCGGCCGTCCTCTACCCGCACACCCGGCGGCGGCAGGCGGTAGGCCCAGGCCAGCGGCGCACGGTCCAGGCGCGGCAGTTCGCGCTGGCCGAGGCGGTTGGCGAACTCGTTCCAGTCGGCGTCGATGCGCGCTTCGCGTTCGCGCTGGTCGGCGACCAGGCGCCAGCCCGGGTCCGGGCTCCAGGCCCGTTCGGCCAGCGCCAGCAGGCGCGGCGCCACCATGTATTCGATGCGCGCGCGCGAATGCGCATTCTCTCCCCACAACTGGCCCTGCAGGCCGGCGATGCGGCCGTCACCGAGCTTTTCCAGGCGCGCCAGCAGCGCCTCGGGCACGCGCCGGCCCATCGGGTCGCGCGCCGGTACCGCCCTTTGGTCGAGCGGGCAGAAGGCAAAGGCCTGGCGCAGGCCGACGAAGCCGGCCCAGTAGTAGCCGGGTTCTTCCGGGTCCTTGGCGCAGGCCAGGTCGAAGTAGAGGTTCGCCGCGTTCGACAGCACCACGCTGTAGCCGGCGTTCGCCAGACGGTAGGCGATGTCTTCCTGGCCCGAGCCCCAGGCGTTGTTCCAGACATAGGCGTGGAAATCCGGCCCGGCAAAGCGCGGTTCGGGCGCCGGCGCGCCGCCGGTATCGTGGGTGAGCGCGGTGTCGTCCCAGCCGGCGAAAGCCAGGCCGTGACGGGCCAGAATCGCGCGGCAGCGCGCCACGAAGTCGAAGCGCAGCTGGGCAACGTCGGTCCAGTCCCGCTCCGCCATGCGTGCGCGGCAGCGCGGCGAATCGATCCAGGCGCCGTTCGGCACTTCGTCGCCGCCGGTGTGGATGGCGCGCAGCGGCACGCCGGCCTGGCGGAACAGATCCTTTACCTCGCCGACCACGGTATCGATGAAACGGTCCACCGAGGGCAGCGCGATGCAGATCACGTTGTCGTGCCACAGCTGCACGGATTCATAGGTCGAGGCGTCGTCGGGATCGTCGAGGCGGTAGGCCCAGGCGGCCTCAAGGTCGCCGGCGGCCAGCAGGCGGTCGTGGCGCACGCGCATCGCCATCACCGCGGCGCGCGCGTGGCCGGGCATGTTGAATTCGGGGACCACCTCGATGTAGCGCGCATGCGCGTGGCGCAGGATGGCGATGAATTCGTCGTGGGTATAGTGGCCGGTGCCGGGGGAGCTGTCGATGTCCGCGCCGGAGCCGAAGGATGGCGGCAGGCAGGGGCTGCCATCGGGGCTCACGCCGCGCCGCGCGCCCACCTCGGTCAGCTCGGGCAGCGCCGTGATCGGCAAGCGCCAGCCTTCGTCGTCGGTGAGGTGGAAGTGGAAGCGGTTCAGTTTGTAGGCAGCCATGCAGTCGAGCAGGCGCAGCACGGTATCGACACCGGCGAAGTGGCGCGCCACATCCAGCATCATGCCGCGGTAGGCGAAGCGCGGAGCGTCGAGCACATGGCCGGTCGGCAGGCTGCCGTCGATGTCCAGCAACTGGCGCAACGTCTGGATGGCGTTGAAGACGCCGTGGGCCGAGGCGCCGCGCAGCACGACGGCGTCGACAGCGATGTCGAGCTGATAGGCTTCATCGCCTGGCATTTCGGTGGCCAGGGGGCCGGTCTCGAAAACGACTTGCGCGTTGTGCGCTTCGCCGGCCGGCAGCGCGTCGAGCAGTGCACGCAGGAAGGCGGCTTCGTTGGCGAGGTCGGGGCCGTGGACGATGTGCGTGCCGCGTCCAAGCTTGCAGCGATCGGCGCCGAAGCGGGCTGAGACCGGCCGCGGCGTGATGCGGCCGACCTGGTCTTCGGGCAACAGGTGCAAGGCCGCGTTGTCGGTGTAGCGCTGGGCGGCGCTCGCGGTCGGTACCCGGTCTTCGACATGGCGCATGCGCTGTTCGACGCGGGCGAAGGGCAGGATGCGCGGGTCGCCGAGTTCGATGACGCCACCCTCCTTCGGCAGCAGGTAGAAGCCGAGCGGCGCATCGGTGACGCTGATGACCCAGAACTGGGCCTGGTAGGCGATGTCGAAGGCTTCGTCCACGGCCCATGGCTTGTCCGCCAGGGCGGTCAGCCGGAACAGGTCGCCGTTCACGTGGGCGATGGCGAAGCCCGCGCTCACGGTATCGGGGATGACCTTGCGGCAGGCGTTGAAGCAGAGCTGCCAGCCGGGGGCGATCGGTTTGCCGGAAACGTTGCGCAGGTTCAGGCGCGCCTCGAAGATGCCGTCGCCGGCGAAGTTGCTCAGGCATTCCCATTCGATGGCAATGGGCGCCGTGCCTGGATATGTGATCGGCATTGTGTTCCTTGATGGCCAGGGTGTATTCCGTACGGTGGGCACTCCGTGCCCACGCGGATACGTGTTTGTCCGGAGTTGGCGGCGTATGGGCTTCGCTCCGCGACGTATGCGATAGACGAAACGTTAGCGAGACGCTTTGGAGGCGCCGCGGGCTGGCATCGTCAACGTCGAGCACATCGGCCAATAATGATCATCGTTCCGCGTGGGCAGTAGGGCTGGCTAAATGCCAGCACTACAAAGTGCCCACCGTACGGTCACCGTTTCGATTAGGCGAAGCGGGAACGATCATCATCACCGCCGAAAAAAAGGCAAGGCCGCCGCTGGCCTTGCCCGCAAACGCCACGGAGATGCGATGCACCGAGCCGCTTACAGCTTCCCGCGCACACCGAGGAAGAAGGTCCGTCCGTTCGCGTAGAACGCGCGCGGCCGCTCCTTGTTCTCGGCATACATCTTGATGGTCTCGTTGGTCAGATTGAGTGCATCGAAGGTCAGGGTCAGCTGCTCGGTGAGCTTGACGTTCACCGAGGCCGCCAGCGAGGGCATGTCGTCCACGTGCTGGCTGGCGCCGCGGTCCACGCCGGCCTTGTAGGCCGAACGGAAGCTGTAGGCCAGGCGCGCGCTGAAGCGGTCGTTCTCGAAGTAGCCGGTCAGGTTGTAGGTGCGCTTCGAGGAGTTCAGCAGCTCGCTGCCGTCGTCGAGCTCGCCGTCGGCCCAGGTGTAGTTGGCCAGGAAGCCGAAGTTGTTCCAGATCGGCTGCTGCCAGCTCAATTCGACGCCCTTGTTCTTGCCGCCGGTGTTGAAGGGCGAGGTGATCTGGTACTCGGCCGGCGCGCTGCGCTTGTTGTTGTAGTAGGTGCCGGTGCTGGTGCCCTGCGCCACGATCGAACGCAGGTCCATGTAGAACAAGCCGGCCGACAGCGCCGCCTTCGGCGCGTAATACCATTCGGCCGAGACGTCGAAGTTGGTCGAGCGCACCGGGTCGAGGTTGACGTTGCCGCCGCTGCCGCTCAGGGCGTCGTCGTTCAGCGATACCGAGCCGCCCAGCGCCGAATAGTCCGGGCGCGCCATGGTCTTGGCCACCGCCGCGCGTACCACCAGGTCGGGGCGCACGTCGAACTTCACGTTCGCGCTCGGCAGATAGTCGCGGTAGGTGCGCTTGAAGGTGGTCGGCGTGTAGGGGCCGAATGCCGAACCGGTGATCGGGTTCGGGCCGCCCGGCAGGTTGACGATGGTCGTCTGCTTCGTTTGCACTGCGCGCAGGCCGATGTTGCCGCTCCAGCCGTCGCCGCCCGCTTCCAGCATGCCGTACAGGGCCGCGGTCTTTTCGCCGACCTGGAATTCGTCCATCCAGTTGTGGCGCAGCGTGTAGTCGAGCAGGCGGTTGCCCGGCACCGCGCCCCAGGCGCCGAGGGCCGCGCCGTCGTACTTGAAGTAGTTCGAGGACAGGTTGCCCCCCAGGTCGTTGGCGAAGTCGGACGGATACATCTGGCCGCTCCAGGCCGGGCCGGGGTTGCTGAAGCCGAGCGGGCCTGGACGGGTTTCCAGCGGGTGCTCGGCGCTGCGGTCGTGGTCGGTGATGCGGGCGCCGAAACGGACCACGCTGAACAGATCGCCGCGCAGGCGCCAGTCGGCGTCGATCTGCGCATACTTTTCCTGGTCGACCGATTGCGCCTCGCCGCCGCCGGCCCAGGCGGTGGAACCCGGCACCGCGGTGTTGCCGCCGGGGTAGGCAATGGTGGCCGGTGACAGGCCGTTCAAGGCGTACACCATGCCGCCGTCGACGTTGTTCTGGTAGTAGACGTCGTTGCGGTCGTAGCCCACGCCGTGGGTCTTGCCCAGCCGTCCCGACAGGCTCAGGTCGTCGTTGACCTTGAACTTGCCGTTAACGTCGAGGTACCAGGATTCGCCGCCGGCGTCCGGGCGGTAGATGTTGTCGACTTCGCCGTTGTTCACCGCGAAGCCGGCGCCGACCAGGGTGCCGTTGCGCACGACCGGGTTCTGCGGAATCTGGTTGGCCGTGTTGATGGAATTGGCGGGAGCGGCCAGCCAGTTGGTGTTCTGGTGGCCGGCCTTCAGCTCCGAGAAGAAGCCGTTCACGTCGAACGAGACGCCGCGCGACGGACGGAACTCCACGTCGAAGGCGCCGCCGCTGCGCTTCTTGGTCTGTTCGAACAGCGAAGCGCCAATAAAAGTAGGTACCAGCACGCCGGCCAGCGCCGGGTTGGCCACCGCCGCCGCGCTGGTGGCGCTGATCGGGGTGTAGCCGAGGATTTCCTGGCCGTCGCGCCGCACCGCCGCTTTTTCCGAGAAGCCCTGCAGCAGGAAGCCGGCGGTGCCCGCCTCGTTCTTCATCGCCACCAGGGCCGACACGTGCGGCTTGGTCTTGCTCGACAAGTCGTTGTAGTTGGCCTGGGCCGAGGCCTCG
>DAMABW010000387.1:0-4742 GCA_031999925.1 Massilia sp.
GGGGCATCATCGGCACCATGATGGAACGCGCCACGGGCGAGCGCTTCGACCGCCTGATGACACGCCTGCTGCTGCAGCCGCTCGGGCTGGAAGCCGGCTATTACCCGGCCGAACTGCCGCCGCCGGCACTAGCAAATCTCGCCACCCTGTACCGCAAGCGCACGGTCGACACCGAAATCTGGAACGCCGCCGGTCCCTGGATCGCCCAGGCCGACGACTACGGCAGCAAGCCGCCGGCGCCGGTGCCAGGCTCGTACGTCATCGGCGAGAACGCCACACCCTTCAGCCCCACCGGCGGCTTGCGCATTTCGGCGCGCGGCCTGGGCACGGTCATGCTGATGCTGATGACCGGCGGCGTGCACGAGGGCCGGCGCATCCTGAAAGCGGACACCCTGGCGCAGATGTTCGCTCGCCAGTTCACCGCCACCCAACAGGATGGCGCCTACAACACCGCTGACGGCCAGTTCACCGCCCGTGGCCTGGGCAATGCGCATTATCCGGACGAACCGGGCAAACGCCTGGCCGAAGGTTTCGACGCCGTCGGCCACCTGGGCGACGCCTATGGCTTGCGCTCGGTATTCGCCTTCGACGCCAAGCGCCGCAACGGCATGGTCGTGCTGGTTGGCGGCACCTCGGCCGACCCGGCCGGCTTGCCCGGACGCTATTCGGCACTTGCCGGTTTCGAGGAAAACATTCTCACAAGCATGTTCCGGCACGCCCTGCGTTGAAGCGCATGCAGGTCGCATGAGATCGCATGACTGGCGGTTATGGCGTGGCTTGTCACTTTCATTGGCCGACATCCACGCCTGCCCCTAAGCTCTTCGTTTATGTCAGCTCATGAGAAAAGTGTGTCGGGATGCAGCAGAGGCAGCAGGAAATAATCGTCATCGGCGGCGGCGTCGTCGGGCTGACTTCGGCCTGGTGGCTGCTCGAGGCCGGCCATGACGTAAGCCTGGTCGAACGCGCGTCCGACGTGGCAGCCGGCGCCAGCCATGGCAATGGCGGCCAATTGAGCTACCGCTACGTCTCGCCGCTGGCGGACGCCGGCGTGCCGCTGAAAGCCGTCCAGTGGCTGTTCCAGGAACACGGCCCGTTGCGCTTCAAGCCCACGTTCGACTCCCACCAATGGACATGGCTGGCCAGCTTCCTCGGCCAGTGCACGGCCTCGGCCAACCGCCGTACCACCGCCAAGCTGCTGGAACTGGGCGAGTTGTCGCGCACCGGCATGCAGCAACTGGGCGCCATCATCTCCCCCGACGAATTCGCCTGGCGCGACGCCGGCAAGCTGGTGGTCTACCGTTCCTCGAAAATCTTCGAACAGGCAGCCGGCAAGGCCACCGCCGGCGAGATCTGGAGCGGCGCCGAATGCGCCGAGCGCGAACCCTCGCTGGCGGCGGCGCGCAGCCTGCTGGCCGGCGGCATCTACAACGCCGGCGAAGCCGTGGCCGACTGCTACGCCTTTTGCCTGGCCCTGGCGGACAGGATACGCGCGCATCCGCGCTTCAAGGGTTTCATTCACGCCGAGGTAAACGGCATCGCCGCCACCGGTGGGCGCGTGGTGGGCCTGGACACCAGCATCGGCGCGCTCGGCGCGGACGCCTATGTGCTGGCGGCCGGTACCGGGAGCCGCGCGCTGGCGGAACACGTCGGCATCGACCTGCCGCTGTATCCGCTCAAAGGCTACAGCCTGACCGCGCCGATCCGCCCCACCGACACCGGCCCCCAGATCAGCGTGACCGATTTCGAGCGCAAGGTGCTGTATGCGCGCATCGGCGACAAGCTGCGCGTGGCGGCCATGGTCGACATGGTCGGCGAAGACCTGACGCTCGATCCGAAGCGTGTGGGCAGCCTGACGCGCCAGGTGCAGGAAACCATGCCGCACGCGGCCGACTACAGCCAGGTCAGCGCCTGGGCCGGCCTGCGCCCGGCCACGCCGAACAGCGCGCCCATCGTCGGCGCCACGCCGCTGTCGAATCTGTGGCTGAACGTAGGGCATGGGCCGCTCGGCTTCACTTTTGCGGCCGGCACCGCGCAACTGCTCACCAGCCTGATGCAGGGCGAGGCGCCGCCGTTTGCGCTGGACATGCTGGCCTTGCGCTAAGAGCCTATTCCAGTAGGCCCGAGTCGCTGCTGGCGCGCCTGACAAGCGGGGGCGGCGTTGCTCGTCGTTGCATGGCTCGCCATGCGGCCTCCTCGCGCCTTGCCCGCGCTTGCCATGCTGCCGCCATCCGCTTCCCCGTGCCTACTAGGATAGGCTCTAAGCCGCCTGGGAAGGTCGCCGCAGTAGAATGTCCGGGTTGCCAAGCCGAACGGACTTTCCATGACCGACGCTGTTTTCTTTGCCACCCCGGCTGCGTTTCGCGCCTGGCTGGAAAAGCACGCCGCCACCGCGAGCGAATTGCTGGTCGGCTTCCACAAGGTCGGCAGCGGACAAGCCAGCATGTCCTGGCCCGAGTCGGTGAACGAGGCGCTGTGCTTCGGCTGGATCGACGGGCGCCGCAAGCGCATCGACGACACGGCGTATTCGATTCGCTTCACGCCGCGCAAGGCCGGCTCGATCTGGAGCACCGTGAATATCGCGAAGATGGCGCAATTGCGCGCCAGCGGCCGCATGCTGCCTGCCGGCGAGCGTGCCTTTGCTTTACGTACCGAGGCAAAGTCCGGCATCTATTCGCACGAGCAGGCGCAGGCGGCCGAATTGGCCGACGAGGAATTGCACGCCTTCCGGCGCGACGCCGCAGCCTGGGCCTATTTCGAGGCGCTGCCGCCGGGCTACCGCAAGACGGTGCTGCACTGGATTGCCACGGCGAAGAAGCCGGAAACACGGGCGGCACGCCTGGCGAGACTGGTGGCGGCTTGCGCTGCCGGCAAGCGCCTGGCCTGAAGCTGCCCAACATTTGTTGGCGCCATAAACATTTGTTTGTGGGGCAAACATTTGTTTGTCCGGTCCTCGGCCGTGCAGCCACGTCCCGTGCGCCGCCGCGTGAAAATCACGGATAATCCGCCCATGCCTACCAAGAACGCCCTTCCCGGAACCTGCCCCTGCGGCGGCCCCTCGCTGGCCGCCTGCTGCGGCCCCTACATTGCCGGCGACAGCTTGCCGCCGACCGCAGAAGCGCTGATGCGCTCGCGCTACGCCGCCTACAGCCAGCGCAACGAGGATTACCTGCGTGCCACCTGGCACCCGAGCACCCGGCCGCAGGACGCGATCCTCGACAAGGACGAGAACCTGCGCTGGCTCGGCCTGGAGATAAAATCTGCTTTACGTTTACGTCAACGTAAAGCAGAATTGCCGGATCATCCAGATAGCAGTCGGGATAGCGACACGGTCGAATTCGTCGCCCGCTTCAAGGTGGGCGGCCGCGCGCACCGGCTGCACGAAGTCAGCCGCTTCCTGCGCGAGCCCGACCCGGCCATCGGCGGCACGCCGCGCTGGTTCTATCTGGACGGCACATTCCCCGAATAATTAAGAGAGACGGCAATGCCCCATATCGAGAGCAAACTCAACCCGCGCGGTGACGACTTCAAGGCGAATGCCGCCGCCATGCAAACCATCGTCGACGACCTGCGCGCCAAAGTGGCGGCGATTGCCGAAGGCGGCGGCGAAGCGGCGCGCGCCAAGCACGTCGCGCGCGGCAAATTGCTGCCGCGCGACCGCGTGCAGATGCTGCTCGATCCGGGCACGCCCTTCCTCGAGTTTTCCCAGCTGGCCGCCTACGAGATGTACGACGGCGCGGCCCCCAGTGCCGGCATCATCACCGGCATCGGCCGCGTGGCCGGCCAGGAAGTCGTGATCGTCTGTAACGACGCCACCGTCAAGGGCGGCACCTACTACCCGATGACGGTCAAGAAACACCTGCGCGCCCAAGAGATCGCCGAGCAGAATCAGCTGCCGTGCATCTACCTGGTCGACTCGGGCGGCGCCAATTTGCCGAACCAGGACGACGTCTTCCCGGACCGCGACCACTTCGGGCGCATCTTCTACAACCAGGCGAACCTGTCCGCGAAAGGCATTCCGCAGATCGCGGTCGTGATGGGTTCCTGCACCGCCGGCGGCGCCTACGTGCCGGCCATGAGCGACGAATCCATCATCGTCAAGGAGCAGGGCACCATCTTCCTGGGCGGCCCGCCGCTGGTGAAGGCGGCCACCGGCGAAGTGGTGAGCGCCGAAGACCTGGGCGGCGGCGACGTCCACACCCGTTTGTCGGGCGTGGTCGACCACCTCGCCCAGAACGATTTGCATGCGCTGTCGCTGGCGCGCACCATCGTCTCGAACCTGAACCGGGTGAAACCGGTACAGGGCGCGACGCGCGAAGTCATCGAGCCAAAGTACGCGCCACAGGAACTGTACGGCGTGATCCCGGTCGACACCCGCAAGCCTTTCGACGTGCGCGAAGTGATCGCGCGCGTGGTCGACGGCAGCGAGTTCGACGAGTTCAAGGCGCGCTACGGCACCACCCTCGTCTGCGGTTTCGCCCACATCTACGGGGTAAAAGTCGGCATCATCGCGAATAACGGCATCCTGTTCTCGGAGTCGGCGCTGAAGGGCACCCACTTCATCGAACTGTGCTGCCAGCGCAAGATCCCGCTGGTGTTCCTGCAAAATATCACCGGCTTCATGGTCGGCCGCAAGTACGAAAACGAGGGTATCGCCCGCAACGGCGCCAAGATGGTCACCGCAGTGGCCACCGCCTCGGTGCCGAAGTTCACGGTCATCATCGGCGGCAGTTTTGGGGCCGGTA
>DAMABW010000388.1:0-4691 GCA_031999925.1 Massilia sp.
TCCTCGAAGGCGAACGCGACCTCACCGCGAACGCGTCGCAGTTTTCCGCACTCGTGTACGACACCCTCGCCGACCTGAACTGGGCCGGCTTCTACTTCACCGTGCCGTCGAAAAAAGGCGAAAGCCAAGATTTGCTGGTCGGGCCATTCCAGGGCAAGCCGGCCTGCGCGCGCATTCCGTTCGGGCGCGGCGTGTGCGGCACGACCGCCGTCGAGCGCAAGACGATTGTCGTGCCGGACGTGCATGCGTTTCCGGGGCATATCGCCTGCGATTCGGCGTCGAACGCGGAAATCGTGCTGCCGGTGATCAAGGACGGCAAGCTGGTAGGCGTGTTCGATATCGATAGTCCGACCCTGGAGCGGTTCACGGAAGAGGATCGTATCGGGCTGGAAGCGATGGTGGCGGCGTTTGTCGAAGCAACGGATTTTTAAGCAGTTTCGATGGTTTGAACGGTCAATGGTGGGTTCGAGAACCCACCCTGCGATGCACAGAATATTCGGTTATATTGTTAAATAGGCAAATTATATGAATCAACTTGAACAACTGAAGCAATACACCACGGTCGTGGCCGATACCGGCGATTTCCAGTCGATCAAGGCCTACGCGCCGCAGGATGCGACCACGAATCCGTCGCTGATCCTGAAGGCGGTGCAGAAGCCGGAATACCGTCCGCTGCTGGAAAAGGCCGTGGCCGATGCGAATGGCGCCTCGGTCGAAGCGATCGTCGACAGCCTTCTGATCGCCTTCGGCGTCGAGATCCTGAAGTACGTGCCGGGCCGCGTGTCGACCGAGATCGATGCCGCCCTGTCGTTCGATACCGAAGCCACCGTCGCCAAGGGCCGCGAACTGATCGCCCTGTACTAAAAGGCCGGCGTGTCGCGCGAGCGCGTCTTGATCAAGATCGCGTCGACCTGGGAAGGCATCCGCGCCGCAGAGATCCTGGAAAAGGACGGCATCCACTGCAACCTGACCCTGCTGTTCTCGCTGTGCCAGGCCGTGGCTTGCGCCGAAGCAGGCGTGCAACTGATCTCGCCGTTCGTCGGCCGCATCTACGACTGGTACAAGAAGTCGAGCGGTACCGACTACCAGGGCGCCGACGATCCGGGCGTGCAGTCGGTCAAGCGCATCTACCAGTACTACCGCAAGTTCGGCTACAAGACCGAAGTCATGGGCGCGAGCTTCCGTAATACCTCGCAGATCCTGGAGCTGGCCGGTTGCGACCTGCTGACGATTTCGCCGGACCTGCTGCAAAAGCTGGCTGACAGCGACGCTGCCGTGGAGCGCAAGCTGGTGGCCGACGAGAGCGCCGACATCGAGAAGATCGCCATCGACGAGAAAACCTTCCGCTTCATGCTGAACGAAGACGCGATGGGCACCGAGAAGCTGTCCGAAGGCATCCGCGCGTTCGTGGCGGATTCGGCCAAGCTGAAGAAGATGATCGAAGAGCTGCGTTAAGAAGCTAAACGGTTTAGCGACCGTTCACTTGCCAGCATGAACGCCAGTTCGGACGACACGGTCCGGCTGGCGTTTTTTATTGTCTGCGCACGGCGTCGATGGCAAAGCCGAACATGCTGTCGCGTCCCTCCAGCCGCACCGTGCTGCCCGGCACGATGCCTCCTTCCACGACAATCTGCGAACGGCACAGGTACATGTGGTCGCCATCGGCACGCCGCACGCCCACTTCATGCCGGCAATTGGTCTTGCCACCCTTGTTGTTCTGGTAAGCCACCAGGGTGGCTGGTTCCACATGCGGTGTGCGATTGAAACGGTCAGCCAGGGTGCCCGCAATGACAACCGGGAGGAAGGCGAACATGCCACCAGCCCCCAGCGCAACCAGGAAGCCCGGCGCCTTGCGGCCGGAACCCTGCGTCAATGCCTGCTGCCTCAGCATCATGGCCATGAGACCCAGCAGGAAGATGGGAAAGAGGAGGAGCAGCGCCGTCATGTCGAGCCAGCGTGGCGAGACGACGTTATTGCGGCTGAGAACCATGCTGACCAGCCCTGCCGGCACCAGCGCCACCATTGCATAAGCAATCGCACGCACTGCCCAATGTGCGGGCGCTGCCGCTTGCCGCATCGGCGAATGCCGCTGCTCAGGGTACACGCAGGCCCCGCAGCAGGGTGTCGAGGATCTGCGCCCCGGTGTCCAGCAAGCCAAACGACTCCGGTTCGAACATCCAGTTGCGCAGCAGGCCATCCATCATCGACCACAGGCCGAGCGCAATCACGTGGGTCGGCACCGCGCCATGGATCTGTCCTTTTTCGCGCGCCAGGGTAAGCAAGGATTCGACACGCGCCATCCATTCCTTCTGGCTCTGGCTGCGGCGCACGCGCACGGCGTCGAGCTCGTCGACGAACTCGACTTTCAGGGTGGCGATCTCGAACACCCGGCGCGCCTGCGGGTTCTGCTCGGTGACGCGGAAGATTTCCAGGATAAAGGTGCGCATGTCGCGCAGCGGATCGGCGCCGCCGCTGCACTCGAGCACGCTGAAGGCGCACTCGAACGGCAGGGTCGCCCTCTCCATCATCGCATTGAACAGCGCGCCTTTGTCGTCGAAATGCCAATAAATCGCGCCGCGCGTCACCCCCGCGGCCGTTGCGATATGCTGCAGGGTCGTCCGCGATACCCCTTGCTCAACGAACAATTGCTCTGCTGCATCAAGAATGCTGTCCCGCGTAGCGGCCGCTTCTTCCTTGGTCCTGCGGGCCATGTCTCACTCCAATTTTGTTGTGGTGCACCACGTTAAACATACACTCGTGATAGTATATAAAAAAATTCGTAAAAGCCAGTGACCTACCGTGCGCAGGGCCTCGACAGGGGCCTTGAGGACGGTTTTGTCTTTTTAATAAAACCAGAAGGAAGCACACGTAATGCGCTCTGCCCACTCCTCTCCTCTGTCCATGACCCGGATCGCCGCCTGCACGCTGATGGCTGTGACCCTGCTGTCGGCCTGCGGCAAGAAAGATGCCGAACAAGGCGCCGCCGGCGCCAAGATGCCGCCGCCGCAAGTCGGGGTCGTCACCACCAAATTCCAGTCGGTTGCCCTCGAAACCGAACTGCCCGCACGCGTCGAAGCGATCCGCACGGCCGAAGTCCGTGCCCGCGTGAATGGCGTGGTGCTGAAGCGTACCTTTACCGAAGGCAGCATCGTCAAGCAGGGCCAGTCGCTGTACCAGATCGACCCGGCCCCTTACCAGGCCGAGTTGAACGCGGCCCAGGCCTCGGTCGGCCGTGCCCAGGCCAACCTGACCGCGGCAGCGGCCATCGTCGACCGCTACAAGCCGCTGGTCGAAGCCAATGCCATCAGCAAGCAGGAATACACCAACGCTGTCGCCGCCGCCGAGCAGGCCCGTGCCGACGTCCGTTCGGCCCAGGCCCAGCTGAAGATTTCGCAGATCAACGTCGGCTACTCGAACGTGTATGCACCGATCTCGGGCCGCATCGGCCGCGCGCTGGTCACTGAAGGCGCCCTGGTATCGGCCGCCGAAGCCACCCAACTGGCCCTGATCCAGCAAACCGATTCGATGTACCTGAACATCACCCAGTCGGCCTCGGAACTGCAGCGCCTGCGCAAGCAGGCCGGCGGCAAGGGCATCGACTCGGCGATTCCGGTCTCCGTGATCCTGGATGACGGCACCGTGCTGTCGCGCCAGGGCAAGCTGCTGTTCTCGGACGTGACCGTCGACCCGACCAGCGGCCAGGTGACCCTGCGCGCGCAGGTGCCGAACCCGGACAACGCCCTGCTCCCGGGCCAGTACGTGCGCGTGCGCCTGGCACAGGCCGAACTGCCGTCGGGCATCCTGATCCCGCAGCAGGCCGTGACCCGCGGCGGCCAGACCGGCGACACCCTGATGGTGATCGGCGCCGACAACAAGCCGACTCCGCGCACCGTCAAGATCGCGTCGCAGGAAGGCAGCAACTGGGTCGTCACCGACGGCCTGAAGGAAGGCGAACGCGTGATGGTCGACGGCTTCCAGAAGCTGCAGATGCTGCCGCCAGGCACCCCGGTGCAGCCGGTCGCCTGGACCGCGCCGAACGCGAACGCCGCCCCGGCCGCCGCCGCAGGCAACCCTGCGCAGCAGCCGAACGCCGCCGGCGCCACCGCCACGAATGCCGCGGCCGGTTCGCGCACGCCGGATGCCGGTTCGCCGGCCGCCGGCGCGACGACCCCAGGCCAGAGCCGCCAGTAATGGCTCGCCGAGTCACTACTGAGTAAAACGAACAGGACTTTTCATGGCACGTTTTTTTATTGACCGCCCTATTTTTGCCTGGGTGATCGCGCTGTTCATCATGGTGCTTGGCGGTGTAGCCGTCAATCAGCTGCCGATCGCGCAATACCCGACCGTGGCGCCGCCTTCGATCGTCGTCAACGTCGCCTATCCGGGCGCGTCGGCACAGGTGCTCGAAGACTCCGTCATCTCCGTCATCGAACGCGAGATGAACGGCGCCCAAGGCATGATCTACATGGAATCGACCAGCCAGGCCAACGGCACCGGTTCCATCACCATCTCGTTCGAGACCGGCACCGACCCCGACCTGGCACAGGTCGACGTCCAGAACCGCCTGTCGCGCGCGACCCCGCGCCTGCCGCCGGCCGTGACCCAGCAGGGTGTGCGCGTCGACAAGTCGCGTTCCAACTTCCTGCTGTTCACCATCCTGTCGTCGGACGATCCGAACTGGGACCCGGTGG
>DAMABW010000389.1:0-4689 GCA_031999925.1 Massilia sp.
TCCAGGCCGAGATGAAGCGCTTCCTCAGTAGCCAATAAACAGCGGGGGTCAGGTCTGACATTCGGACACGGCCTCTGCTGTAACCCACCCGGACCGGCTCACTACGCTTGAGCTTGTGTCCGAATGTCAGACCTGACCCCGGCTGTTCGGCAACAAGCTGTGCGTCGTCTGCCACGCGGCGGAGCCGCCCTGTGAGTAAAGACGCACTACCGACACGCCATGCCGAGGTCGATTTTCTTTATATTCCCCATTATTCGCGCATATTCATCTTCCAAGTCATGCATGACTAGCAAAGAATATGGTTTCCCCAACAATAAAAAGGAAGGCCAGTCATGAACTTTGGCGAACGACTCAAACAGCTTCGAACCGAAAAAGGCTTGACCCAGCCGCAGTTTGCGCAGGTGGCCGGCATCGAGCAATCGTATCTGTCGAAACTCGAGAACGACAAGTCCGTGCCGTCGGCCGAGATGTTCACCACCATCCTGGCCGGCCTGGAGATGGACGAGGCGAGCTTCCTGAAGGAAGTCGACAAGGACGTCCTGTCCACGACGCTGCACCATATCCCGGCCGTCGCCCAGTTCCAGTCGGCGGCCACCGTCGCGCAGGTGAAGGATTCCAGGAAGTGGATGTTCGGTTCGGGCGCGGCCTGGATACTCGGCTTTGCCCTGATGCTGGCGGCGAACGACGGCATCTTCTTTTCGAACAATCTCTACAAATACACCTCGCCCGGTGTGATCCTCGCCGGCGAGCCGGAGAATATCTTCGACAAGTACCGCGAGATCCTGTCGCTCAAGCTGGGCGCCCAGGCCATGACGTTCCAGGAAATGTCGAAAGAGCTGGCAGCCTTCCAGACGAACCGGGCAAGGCCGGTCACCGTCGAATGGCCGGACAGCCGCGGCACGGTGTATGTCGAGCCGGCGGAGAACGGCCGCCGCCGCTTCGACCTGGTCCATACCGAACATGTACAGGCGCCCGCCAACCGCAACCTGCAATTCGTCGGCGCGATCGTGTTCGCCTGCGGCTTTGTCGGCCTGTTCCTCGAATGGCGCCTGCGCCGTTTGAAAAACAAGGCGCGCTGAACCGCAAGCCGGCACCCGCCAGGGCTCCGCGCCGACCCCGCTTGATTCTCCTCCCCACCTCCCTATCATGAAGGTTCGTCAACCAACGAATGCGGAGGCAAGCCATGAATACCGTAGGCGTGAGCGAGATGCAGGAACTGCAGGCCGCCATCCGTGGAAGCCTGCTATTGCCGGGCGAGCCGCAGTACGACGACGCCCGCAGGATCTGGAACGCGATGATAGCCAAGCGCCCGGCCATGATCCTGCGCTGCGCCGGCGCGGCCGACGTGCGTACCGGGGTGAACTTCGCGCGCGAGCACGGCCTGCCGCTGGCGGTGCGCGGCGGCGGCCACAACATCGCCGGCAGCGCGCTGGTGAACGACGGCATCGTGATCGACATGAGCGCGATGCGCTCGGTACGGGTAGCGCCGGAGTCGAAACACGCCTGGGTCGAGGGCGGCGCCACCCTGCGCGACTTCGACCACGAGGCGCAGGCCTACGGACTGGCGACGCCGCTCGGCATCAATTCCAGCACCGGGGTCGGCGGCCTGACGCTGGGCGGCGGCTTCGGCTGGCTGACGCGCAAGTACGGCATGACGGTCGATAACCTGGTGGCGGCCGACATCGTCGTCGCCAGCGGCGAACGCCTGCACGTCGACGGCGAACACCATCCCGACCTGTTCTGGGCAATCCGCGGCGGCGGCGGCAACTTCGGCGCCGTCACCACCTTCGAGTTCGCGCTGCATCCGGTTGGCCCGACGGTCACCGCCGGCCTGATCGTCTTTCCCGGTGCGCAGGCCGGCCCGGTGCTGCGGAAGTACCGCGACTATGCCGAGCGGCTCGACCCGAACTTGTCGGTGTGGGCGGTGCTGCGCAAGGCGCCGCCGCTGCCCTTCCTGGCCGCGCCAGTGCACGGCACCGACATCGTGGCCCTGGTCTTCTTTTCGCCCCAACCGTCGCACGAAGTCGAGGCGGCGATCGCCGAGGTGCGCGCATTCGGCGAACCGTTGGGCGAGCACGTCGGTGCCGTACCCTACACGGCCTGGCAGCAGGTGTTCGATCCGCTGTTGATTCCGCCGGCGCGCAATTACTGGAAGTCGCACAACTTCAATACCCTGAGCGACGCCGCGCTCGACGTGGTGACGAACTACGCCGGCAAACTGCCGTCCGAGCACAGCGAGATCTTCCTGGGCCTGCTGGGTGGCGCGGCGAATACCCATGCGCCCGACGAGATGGCCTACCCGCACCGCGCGGCACTGTACGCGATGAACGTGCACACGCGCTGGCTCGACCCGCAGGACGATGCCCGCTGCCTGGCCTGGGCGCGCGAATTCTTTGCGGCCGCCGCGCCGCATGCCGCCGGCGGCGTGTACATCAACTTCCTCAACGAGGACGAGGTCGACCGCATCGCCGACGCCTACGGCCCCAACTATGCGCGCTTGAAAGAGATCAAGGCGAAGTACGATCCGGACAATCTGTTCCGCAGCAACCAGAATATTCGGCCAACCCTTTGACGCTTGATAAAAAACTGTTATTAAACCGTTGTTTCCAAACGTCCTTTTGTTATCGCCGAGTTCACTTTTCACTCGTATTTACATGTTTCCTGACGACATAGACATGCGCTGGACTATATTGGTCCAGCCATGCCGACTGCAGGGCGATGCTCACCGGGCATCGGCTGCCGACAGTCTTTCGATTGTTTTTGCTCAGAGAACATATGAAATTCAACGACTTCAGAATCGGCGCCCGCCTCGGCGGCGCCTTCGCCGCGCTCCTGATCCTGATGGGCGCCATGCTCGGCACCGCCCTTTGGCAGCTGGACCGCATCGCCGACGCCAAGGCTGTCATGGCCGGCACCAACCACAAGGCCAAGCTGGCCAAGGACTGGCTGCAGGGCGTGGCCACCAACAGCGTGCGCACGCTGGCCAAGGCAAAGAGTACCGACCCGGCCGACGAGCAGTACTACGAGCGCGAAATGAAAGCCGTCAGCGCCCAGGTCAGCAAGCTGCAGCAGGAACTCGAATCGCTGGTCACGAGCGACAAGGGCAAAGCGCTGCTGGCGGACGTCGCCGCGCGCCGCAAGACCTATACCGACATCCGCAACGAAGCCTTCCGCCGCAAGGCCGCGGAAGGCATGAACGCAGGCGTGCATGCCCTGATCGGCGAGCGCATGCTGCCCGCGATGCAGGCCTACGTCGCCGCGGTGGAGGCGACGGTGGCGTACCAGGAAACCTTGTTCGCCGATGCCGAAGCCCGCATCGATACCGTGTATGCCGATGCGCGCCGGCTGCTGGTCGGCATGGGCTTGCTGGCCCTGGCCTGCGGCGCCGTCTTCGGCGTGCTGCTCACGCGCGGCATCACCCGTCCGCTGGTGCGCGCCGTCGGCCTGGCCCGGCAGGTGGCGTCGGGCGACCTCACCGCCCGCATCGACGTCACCTCGCGCGACGAAATCGGCGATCTGCTGGCGGCGCTGCAGCGCATGAACGCCAGCCTGCTGGCCACCGTCAGCGAAGTGCGCGCCGGGACCGAAACCATTGTCACGGAATCGCAGCAGATCGCGTCGGGCAACCTCGACCTGTCGTCGCGCACCGAGGAGCAGGCCAGCTCGCTCGAGGAAACCGCGTCGTCGATGGAAGAATTGACCAGCACCGTGCGCCAGAACGCCGAGCATGCACGCGAAGCGAATGTGCTGGCGCGTAGCGCCTCGCAGATCGCGGTACGCGGCGGCGAAGTGGTGTCGCAGGTGGTCACGACCATGGCCTCGATCAACGAGTCGTCGAAGAAGATCGCCGACATCATCGGCGTCATCGACGGCATCGCCTTCCAGACGAATATCCTGGCGCTCAACGCGGCGGTCGAAGCGGCGCGCGCAGGCGAGCAAGGGCGCGGCTTTGCCGTCGTGGCATCGGAAGTGCGCAACCTGGCCCAACGCTCGGCCGGCGCGGCAAAGGAAATCCGCGCGCTCATCGGCGACTCGGTGGCCCGTGTCGATGCCGGCGGCCAGCTCGTCGAGCAGGCCGGTTCAACGATGCAGGAAGTCGTGCAGGGCATCACGCGGGTCACCGACATCATGGCGGAAATCGCCTCGGCCAGCGCCGAGCAGACCATGGGCATCGAGCAGGTGAATGCCGCCATCACCCAGATGGACGACGTCACCCAGCAGAACGCGGCGCTGGTGGAAGAAGCGGCGGCGGCAGCGGCCTCGCTCGAGGACCAGGCCGCGTCGCTGGCACGGCTGGTGGCGACTTTCAAGGTCGAGGGCGGCCTGCCCGGCACGCCGGTACAGGCCGCGTCCGGGCGCCAGGCTGGCGTCTCGCTACGCCCCCTGCTCGCCTAGCGCGCCTTGTCGAGCCACGCCCGCAGGCCGTGCGTGAACAGGAAGGGGAAGACGCTGGCGTGGTCTTCTCCCGGGAAAACCTCGACCCGCGTGCGCAGGCCGCGGTAGCGGCGGCTCTGCAAGGCCGCATCGAATTCCTTCAGGTCGGCCACCATGTCGGCCTCTTCCTCCGAGCGCGAACGCTTTTTCCCCGGCGCCAGCGTCTCTCGCCCGCCGATCCCGAAGTAGACCGAGGCTGGCAGGTCGCGCTGGGCCCTGGCATAGGCGGCTTCGCGCTCGAACATCACGCCGCGG
>DAMABW010000390.1:0-4678 GCA_031999925.1 Massilia sp.
TGCCGCGGCGAAGACCTATGCGGAAACGACCGGTCTGCTGATTGACCGAGGGCGGTCCCACTGCTGCTCGAGCAGGCGGCGCAACTGGGCGCCGCTCAGGTCCATCACCACCAGGGTATTACCGAAAGGCAGGACGGCCTGGGCATTGCCGAAGGTGGCCACCTGCCCGTCCGCGGTTTCCAGGTCCTTGCGGATACCGCCCATGTTCATGAAGCCGATCTGCACGCCCTGGTCGCGGGTGGCGGCCACGATGGCGTCGGCAACCAGGTTGCCCAGCGGGGCTTCGCCGGCATCGTTGGCCTTGCGCGCCACGACCGCCGTGCCGAGCTTGCCGAGCGGACGCGCCAGTGCCGCGCGGCTGCGCTCCTTCACGTTCGCCAGGTAGGCGGCGATCTGCGGATCCGCCGTGAACTTGGCCGGATCCATGACCACGTTGCGTACGTCGATGTCGGCAATGGCGCCGCTCGTTGGATCGACCTTCAGGGCGATGCGCGACAGCAGGTGGCCGGCGGCATCGGCTTGCGTCACGACACGACCGTCGACCTGGCACAAATAGCCCTGGTGCGAGTGGCCGGTGATCACCAGGCGGATCGCCGGGTCGAGTTGCTTGACGATGTCGACCACGCCGCCGGTCAGGCCCTTGCAATTGGGCTGCTCGGGCGACTCGTCGGTGCGGCCGCCCTCGTGCACCAGGGCCAGGATCACCTGGGCGCCCTCGGCGCGCATCTGCGGCAGCGTGCGGTTGATGGCTTCGGCTTCGCCGATGAAGTCCAGGCCGGCAATGGCCGAGCTCATCGCCACCGATGCGGTGTCCTGCAGCACCACGCCGACGATGCCGACCTTGACGCCCTTGACGGTCTCGATGCGGTAGGCCGGCATGAAGGGCTTGCCGGTGGCTTTGTCGAGCACGTTGGCGGCGAGGTAGGTGAAGCGCGCACCCTTGAAGCCGGGGGCGAGTTTGCAAGCCTTGTTCGGGCGCGGCGAATCGCAGCCGCCGTGTTGCTGGCGCAGCAGTTCCTTGCGGCCCTGGTCGAACTCGTGGTTGCCGACCGAGCTCATGCGCAAGCCCAGCAGGTTCATCGCTTCGATGCTCGGCTCGTCGGCCCACATCGACGACAGCGCCGGGCTGGCGCCGATCAGGTCGCCGGCGCCGATGAACAGCAGTTCCTTGTCTTCCTGGCGCCAGGCGGCCAATGCGCCGCTCAGGGCTTCGATGCCGCCGGCGCGCAGGGTTTCGCTGTTGCCGGCCGCATTTGTAAAGGTGTACTTGCTGGGTTCGAGATTGCCGTGGAAATCGTTGATCGCAACCAGGTTCAGGGTGACGGGCGCGCGCGCGGATGGGGCAGGCCCCGGGGTCGCGCAACCGGCGGCGGCCAGCGCCAGCACCAGTGTGGAAAGAACGGCGCGGGCGCGCGGGGAAGCGATCATGGATTACCTTTGGTCGATGAAAACGGATGCCCTCGCAGGGCGACCCGAATTATTGCACGTAGGTCAGTGCGAGGCCATCCTTACAGCAGCCCTGCCCACTCACGTAAACGGAAAGAGGCCGGTGTTTCCACCGGCCTCCTTTACCTACCAGACTGCCATCAGGCTGAATTCAGGAACTTAGAATTCGTACTTGATGGTTGCCTGGATTGCCCACTGCGATTCGTTCTTCGACTGCTTGACGACATTGTCGTCGGCCTTCTGGCGCACGAAGTAGACGTAACGGCCTTGTGCATCCAGGCCAGCGTAGTCCACGAAGCCGCGGGTTGCGCCGCCGCTCGACGAGAACGATGGCTCTTCGGTGTGGCCCCACTTCTTGTTCAGCAGGTTGCCGACGTTGAAGAAGTCCAGGGTGAACACGGCCTTGTTACGCTTGAAGATGCCCGGGATTTCCTGGCTCACGCGCATGTCGACCACGTTGGTCCAGTCCGAGAAGCTCTTGTTACGGCCTACGACACCGCCGGCTGCGTCACGCAGGGCCTTGTTGCCGTTGACGATGTCCCAGAAGCGCTGCTCGTTGGTGTGGCTGGTCGCGGTATCGCCCAGGAACACGACTTCACCCGAACCGAATGCCGACGGGATGTACATCAGGTCGTTACCCGAGATACCGTCGCCGTTCAGGTCGTTCTTGACGGTCCAGCTGTATGGCTTGCCCGAACGTGCTTCGTAGAACACACCGAGGCGGGTGTTGTACGAACCGAAGAACTTCTTCTGGAAGTTGGCCAGGGCGTTCAGGCGGTGCTTGACCAGGTAGTTCGAGTTCGATGCTTCCGATTCGTTCGGGTTGAACACCGAGCGCGACTGCCAGTTCGAGTTGGCCACCGACGACGACAGCGGCGAGACTTCCGTCGCGTTCGTGTGGGTATAGGCAACCGACCAGCCGAAGCCCTTGGTCAGCGGACGCGACAGCGACACGGTCACCAGCTTGCCTTCGCCTTCGCCAGTGTTCTTCGCCACCAGGACGTTGCCGTAGCCGGTGTTACGCAGCGACTTGTTCTGCACGCCGCAGGTGCCCACGGTGCTCAGGGTGCCGTTGGTGCCGACGGTGTAGCAGGCGCTCGACAGGCCGGCGGCGTTGTAGAACATCTGGCGGCCGTCGGTACCTGCGGTGCGGGTTGGCGCGCCGAGGTTCAGGTGCTCGTAGTAGATCGAGTCCTTGTTGTTGGTGTACAGGAACTCAGCACCGAAGACCATGCCGTACCATGGCAGTTCGGTGTCGAACGCCAGGTTGGCTTTCCAGATCGACGGCTGGCGCAGGCCCGGGTCGAGGATGTCGACGTTCGACAGCGGGGTCGAGCCGGTGATGCTGCTGGTCTGCGTGTCCGGGTTCGGGCTGAAGATGCCGGCGCCGGTGGTCGGGCAACGGGTCGAGCCGGTGCCCGAGCAGGTGATGGTGCGGGTGGCGATACCTGGGTTCGAGAACGGGTTCGACATCCAGACCGAAGCGGCCGCGCCCTGGAACAGGCCGGCGCCGCCACGGATCTGGGTCGGACGTGCGGTGTCGAACTTGTAGTTGAAGCCAACGCGCGGCTGCCACAGTTTCTTGCCGTCAGGGGTGACGGTGTTGTCGTAGCCGAAGCCGCCGGTCTGGCCACGGGTGCCGGTGGCGGCGATGACCGGTGCTGCGACGGCGGCATTCGCCAGCGGCTTGCTGCCGACGCCGGTTTCGTCGACGCGCAGGCCGGCGGTGACGGTCAGGTTCTTGTTGACGGTCCAGGTGTCTTGCAGGAACAGGCCGGTGTTCTTCATCTTGAACGCCGAGATACCGTCGCTCAGCGCGTAGCCAGGTGCGGCGACCTGCACGGTGTACGAGGTCGGGCGGCCGTTGCGGAAGTTCTGCAGGACGGCGGCTTCGATCTGCGCGGCGGTGCCGGTCGAGCAGATGTTGTTGTTCAGGACGTTGTCGCAACCGAAGGTGTAGCTGCCGTAGACGTTCTGCAGGTAGGCGTTGTAGATCTCGTTGACGCTGTAGTCGAAGCCGCCCTTGATCTCGTGGTCGCCCACGATCCAGTTGGCCGCGCCATAGTAGTCCATGGTCTTGGTGCCGAGGACGTTCAGCTGGCGAGCGTATTCGGTACCGAAGTTCAGGTAACGGGTGTTGGTCGAGGTGCCAGCCGGGACGCCGGCAGGCAGCGGGCCGCTGAAGGCCAGGCCGATCGACGGCAGGCGCGAGCTGTTCTTCGGCACCGAGTCATAGTCGCGCAGCGAGGCACGGAATTCGGTCGAGAAGGTCGGGGTCCAGTCCGAGAAGACCTGGGCCACGGCGGTTTCGATGCTCTTCTCGTTGCTGTAGAACATCGAGTCGAGGGTCACGCCGGTTGCCGAGAACGATGGGAACACCGGTTCCGACTGGGTGGTCTTGCCGTAACGGAAGTTAGCGCGGTGGTTGTCGCTGATGTTCCAGTCGACTTTCAGCAGCTTTTCTTCCGACGACAGCTGGGCGCCGGCCGGCACGTTCAGGCCGCCGATTTCGATGCCGTACTGGTCGCGGGCGATCTGCTGGGCAGCGGAGACAGCGGCCGAGGTGATCGGCACGGTGGTGCCGGCAGGGCTGCCGATGATGCCGAAGTCCGGGCTGGCGCGGCTGCTTTCCGATTTCTCGGTCAGGGCGTAGATGAAGAGCTTGTCTTCGATCAGGGCGCCCGAAGCCCACAGGCCCTTGGTGGTTTCCTTGAACTTCGGTGCGTCGCTGTAGGTGTCGGTGACGTTGTTGTAGCGCTCGCCGACGAAGCGGTCGTTACGCCACACGTAGTAGGCACCGCCGCGCCAGGTGTTGGTACCCGACTTGGTGACGGCGTTGATGTTGGCGCCGGTGTAGCCTTTCTGGGTCACGTCGTAGTTGGCGACGTTGACCTGCACCGACTGGATGGCTTCGATCGAGATTGCCTGACGCGCGGTCGGGCTGCCGTTCGATTCCAGGCCGAAGGTGTCGTTGATGGCCACGCCATCGACGGTGATCGAGTTGTAGCGCGAGTTCTGGCCGGCGACGGACATTTCGCCGCGTTCCTTGTCGGTCTGCGAGACGCGCGGGTCGGCACGGGCGTAATCCTGCAGGTTACGCTGGATCGAGCCCTGGGTTGCCAGTTCGGTCGCGCCGATGGTGGTCACGGCACCCATGGTGGTGCGGTTGAAGCGTTCCGAACGGTTGGCCGTACCGGAAACGGTCACGGTCTGCATCGCCTGGCCCAGGGTC
>DAMABW010000391.1:0-4670 GCA_031999925.1 Massilia sp.
TCGTTACCGCGCACGACCCAGATGGCCTTGCCGCCGGAGTTCTTGCCGCCGGCCTGGATGTGCGGACGGCCGTTCACGCCGCGGATGGTGAGCTTGCTGGCAGAAATTGCGCAGACGTCGCCGGAGTAGGTAGCGGCCTGGATTTCGACGGTGTCGCCGGCCTTGGCGGCGGCGAAAGCCTTGCATGGAGTAGCGTAGGTCTTGCCGGCGCCAACGCTGAGGACAGCGGCCGAAGCGGGAGCGGCGATGGCGGCGCCGAACACCAGCGCGGAGACGGCGAAAGCGATGCGGCGGGTGTTGCTGATACGGATCGATTGCATGGTATTCCTTGTGGAGTGCGGCGCTGGAAATCAGCGTCTGGGAGATCAAGAACACTCAGAATACCGTGAGGAATTAATTCCGTGTGGATATACTTTTTAGCGAAAATGCATAACGGCTGAGCTCGTTTTGGCCGTTCTCATAGGAAAGAAAGTGCCGTACAGCATCTAAATTTCCATAGAAAAATATTTGAACAACGTCGCTCAGTCGCAACAAATTGTGTTGACTTTTTCAAGTAATGTCAGAATGAATAATTCATCCGATGAAAGACTTTTCATCACGAGAAAATGAAAAAAGGCCGGAAAACCGCTGGGTGAGCGGCTTTCCGGCCTCGATGGGACCGCGTTATCCGATCAGCGCGACTTCACGAACGGCTTGCCCACCGCCTTTGGCGCCACCGACTTGGCCATCAAACCGGCCAGCACGATCACGGTGACGACATACGGAATCATCTGGATCAGCGAACCCGGGATGCGGCCCACGACCGGCAAATCGACGCCTTCGATCTGGATCTGCACCGCCGAGAAGAAGCCGAACATCAGGCAGCCGAGCACGGTCTGCAGCGGACGCCAGTTGCCGAACACCAGCGCGGTCAGCGCCAGGTAGCCGGCGCCGGCCGACATGTCGCGCAGGAAGAAACCGCTTTGCACGATCGACAAATAGGCACCCGAGAACGAGCACAGCACGCCCGCGACCAGCATTGCCATGTAACGGGTACGCTCGACAGAGACGCCGGCCGCGTCGGCGGCGTGCGGGTTTTCTCCGCAGGCGCGCAGGCGCAGGCCGAAACGGCTGTGGTAGACCACCCAGTGCACCACCGGCAGCAGCAGGAAGGCGAGGTAGACCAGCGGCGAGTGGCCGCCGAGCAGGCTGTTCCAGATCCAGCCGAGTACCGGCACGCCGGCAAGGAGTTCGGCGCCCGGCAGCACCACGTTGGTGAGACGCGCCGCGCCCAGGTCCGGCGTGCGGCCGCCCTGCTGGAAGATGTACTGGGCGACCACGAAAGTGAGGCCGCTCATGGCGATGTTGATCGCGATGCCGGCCACCAGCTGGTTGCCCTTTTGCGTGATCGACACGAACGCCTGGACCATGGCCAGCGCCACCGAGACGGCGATGCCGGCGGCGATGCCCAGCCACGGATTTTGCGTCGTGTAGCCGACCGCGGCCGAGACGAAGGCCGAGGCGAGGATCTTGCCCTCGAGGCCGATGTCGACGACGCCGCTGCGTTCGGCGAACAGGCCGGCCAGCGCGGCGAACATCAGCACCGGTGCGTTGCGGATCGTCGAGACGACGATATTGGCGATATCAAAGCCTTCCATGATTTAACCCTTGCGTGTTGCGTTGATCAGTTTCAGGAGCGCCGGACCGTAGAGGTTTTCCATCGCGCCGCAGAACAGGATGATCAGGCCCTGGATGAAGATGAAGGTCTCGACCGGGATATTCGGTTTTTCCAGCGACAAATCGAAACCGCCCTGGATCAGCGCGCCGAACAGCACCGAGGACAGGAAGATGCCGACCGGATGCTGGCGGCCCATCAGGGCAATGGCGATGCCGATGAAGCCGGCGCCGGCCGGGAAGTTCAGGCTCAGGTAGTGGGTCGAACCCATGATCGAATTCACCGAGGCCAGGCCTGCCAGGGCGCCCGAGATCAGCATGGCGACGATGATCATGCGGCTGATGCGCACGCCGGCGTAGTGGGCCGCATGCTGGTTCAGGCCGGTGGCGCGCAGCTGGTAGCCCCAGGTCGAGCGCGAGACCACGATGCCGTAGATGACCAGGGCAACGATGGCGATCGGGAAGCCGATGTTCAGCGGCGAAT
Organism: Massilia sp.; assembly: GCA_031999925.1. Classification (GTDB taxonomy): domain Bacteria; phylum Pseudomonadota; class Gammaproteobacteria; order Burkholderiales; family Burkholderiaceae_D; genus Telluria. The sequence goes on from DAMABW010000391.1 coordinate 2,138, forward strand.
CGCCGAAGAAAGGCAGCCAGGCGTTCAGTGTCGGCAGGGCGGCGGCGTCCGAGAACACGCGGGTGGCCGGATTCTGTTCGCCTTCGGGCAGCAGGTACTTCACGATGATGAAGTTCATCAGGCTGGCGGCGATGAAGTTGAACATGATGGTCGTGACCACCACGTGGCTGCCGCGCTTGGCCTGCAGGTAGCCGGGCACGAAGGCCCACAGGGCGCCGAACAGGGCGCTTGCCAGCAGGGCGAGCGGGATCAGCAGCCAGGGCGACAGGGTCGCGTCGAACGACAGCATGGCCAATGCCAGGCCCAGGCCGCCGAAGTACATCTGGCCTTCGGCGCCGATGTTGAACAGGCCGGCCTTCATGGCGATCGACACGGCCAGGCCGGTGAAGACGAAGGTGCTGGCGTAGAACAGGGTATAGCCCAGCCCTTCCGGGTTGATCACGGCCGAGTCGATCAGGATCTTCATCGATTCGACCGGGCTTTCGCCCAGCAGGTGGATGACGAGCGCGGCGACCAGCAGCGCCGACAGCAGGTTCAGGAGCGGCAGGACGATGCCCGTCGCCCAGCGTGGCAGTTCGGTGGTTTTCATCTGTTTCATGACTTGTGCATCCCGCCCATCAGGAGGCCGATGCGGGTGGTGTCGAATTCGTCGATATTCAATTCGCCGGTGACGCGGCCGCCCGACATGACCACGATGCGGTCGGCCAGGGCGCGTACTTCTTCCAGTTCCACCGACACCAGCAGGATCGCCACGCCTTCGTCGCGCAGGCGCAGCAGCTGGGTATGGATCGATTCGATGGTGCCGATGTCGACGCCGCGGGTCGGCTGGCCGACCAGCATCAGTTTCGGCTGGGCCGAGACTTCGCGCGCGATGACGACCTTTTGCTGGTTGCCGCCGGAGAGCAGGCCGATGCGCAGGTCGGGGTTGTTCGGACGTACGTCGAAGGCTTGCAGCAGGTGGGCGCAGCGCTTGGTGATCGCGTCGAAATCGAACAGGCCCCAGCGGTTCTTCACGCGGTGCTCGTAGCCGAACACGGTGTTCTGCATCACCGAATAATCCTTGATCACGCCGTCGCGCAGGCGGTCTTCCGGCACGTGGCCGATGCCGAGCTGGCGGAAGGTGTAGGGCAGGCCGTCGGCATTCGAGCGGCCGGCGTAGGGAAGCTGCTTGCCTTCGAGCTCGACCTGGCCGGACGTCGGCAGGCGCATGCCGGCCAGGATTTCCATCAGTTCGCTCTGGCCATTGCCCGAGACACCGGCAATCGCAACGATCTCGCCCGCACGCACGGTCAGGTTGATGTCGGCCAGCAGTTGCACCTTGCTCGCATCCTGCAGCTGCAGGTTGTTCACCTTCAGCACCGGCGCGCCCGGATTGAAGGGTTTGCGCGGCAGGTTGCCTTCGATCGGACGGCCGACCATCATGTTGGCCAGCTGTTCCTTCGAGGTCTGGCTGGTCGTCACGGCGCCCGCCACGCGGCCGGCGCGCATCACCGTCACCTGGTCGGTGATGTCCATGATCTCCTGCAGCTTGTGGGTGATCAGGATGATGGTCTTGCCCTGGTCCTTGAACAGGCGCAGGATCTCGAACAGGGACGCGGTTTCCTGGGCGGTGAGCACGGCGGTGGGCTCGTCCAGGATCAGGATATTGGCGCTGCGGTAGATCTGCTTCAGGATCTCGACGCGCTGCTGGGCCCCCACCGACAGATCGTGGATGGTGGCCAGCGGATCGACATCCAGGCGGTAGCGCGTGCAGATCTCGCGCAGCTTGTTCTCGACTTCCTTGCGTTTCGCAGCCAGCTTGAAGCCGCCTTCGGCACCCAGCATCACGTTGTCGAGCACGGTCATGTTCTCGACCAGCATGAAGTGCTGGTGAACCATGCCGATGCCGAGATCGATGGCTTCCTGGCTGGTACGGATATTCCGTGCCTGGCCATCGATCAGGAGTTGCCCGCTGTCGGCGTGGTAATAGCCGTACAGGATGCTCATCAGGGTGGATTTGCCGGCGCCGTTCTCCCCGATGACGCCATGGATGGACCCCTTGGCGATCGTGAAGCTGACGTCAGCGTTCGCTTGCACCGGCCCGAAGGCCTTGCTTATATTGCGAAATTCTACGGCTGGCTGCATAGCGATGTGTCGTAAAAATGTTTGCTTAAAAATGATGAATGCATTGAGTGGCACGGCGGCCAGCTCAACGCATTAAAAGCGCGCCGCGCCGGAGGCTCCGGCGCGGCGCGCTGTCGTTCGAACGAAATGAAAATCAGACCGGGCAGCTGCTGCCTGCGCGGTAGTCGATGACCTTGATCTTGCCGTTGATGATGTCGGCTTTCACGCCGTTCACGCGTTTTTCCATTTCCGGCGTGACGACCTTGCGGTTGTCCTTGTCCAGCACCCAGTCGACGCCGCCTTCTTTCAGGCCCTTATAGGTGGTGCCGCCCTTCCAGGTATTGTTCTTGACTTGCATGAAGGAGTCGTAGATCGCCACGTCGACGCGCTTGACCATCGAGGTCAGCATGTTGCCCGGGTGGAGGTAGTT
>DAMABW010000392.1:0-4655 GCA_031999925.1 Massilia sp.
CGGCGAAGTCAGTCTGAACAACTACGGCCGTCCGGAAATCGGCCGCACCCGCATCGACGCCAACGCCAACCTGAACAACCCGTTCGGCATCGGCGACCAGCTCGGCGTGCGCACCAGCGTGTCGGAACACGCACTGCTCAAGCTCGGCGGCGTCAACTACAGCCTGCCGCTGAACACCGATGGCACCCGCCTGGCCCTGAGCTACACCCACATCCGCTACGGCATCGGCGGCGAGCTCAAATCGCTCGACATCCAGGGCAAGAGCCAACTGGCCAGCGCCACCGTGATCCATCCGTTCCTGCGCAGCGCCGCGCAAAACCTGTACGGCACCTTTTCCGTGCGCAGCTTCTCGGGCAAGCAGTCGGCCCTCGGCGTCGAGCTCTCGAAGAGCCGCGTCAGCGTGGTCGAAGCCGGCGCCGCCTGGAACCACGTCGACGACCGCTTCAACGTCGCCACCGCCGGCATGCGCGTGTCGACCAACTTCAACCCCTACAAGGAAGACCACAGCAACGTCGGCCAGAAGCTGAAGATCGACGCCGATGCGTCCTACCTCTACAACCTGGGCGGTGCCTGGAGCGTGAAGGCAGCCGGCGCCGCCCAATGGACCCCCGACACCCTGGCCGACGCCGAGAAGTTCAGCCTCGGCGGCCCGAGCTCGGTGCGCGGCTATCCGTCGGCCGACCTGCGCGCCGACCGCGGGGTGTTCGCCAGCCTGGAACTGCGCGTGCGCACCACGGCGTCCGGCGCGCCGGGCTACTTCAGCGCCTTTGTCGACGGCGGCCACGTGTCGCGCGTGGAACCGGCCGAAGGCCTGCCGAAGTCGTACTCGATCGGCAGCGCCGGCGTCGGTGCCACCTTCTTCCCGACCCGCTCCACCCAGTTCGAGCTGATGGCGGGCGTCCCGACCAGCAGCACCGACCCGAGCGACCTGCGCACCGCCGGCCGCTTCTGGTTCAACCTGACCCAGCGCTTCTGATTCGCGCCGCCCTACTTGCATCCGACTGTCCACGCACACGCATACCATGAGCAAACATACTGAAACGCCGTCGCAAGCCCTGCCGCAACTGAAGCCGCTGGTCCACTCGATCCTGTCCTGGGCCCAGCGCCCGAGCGCCCTGGCCATGGCCCTGGGCGCGATGCCGGCCCTGGCCCTGGCTGCCATGCCGACCGGCGGCAAGGTCGTCGCCGGCGCCGCCACCATCAGCAATCCGGACGGCAGCCACACCGTCGTCAACCAGAGCAGCGACAAGGCCGTGCTGAACTGGCAGTCGTTCTCGATCGGCGAAGGCGGCCACGTCCAGTTCGTCCAGCGCGACGCCAACTCGGTCGCCCTGAACCGCGTGGTCGGCTCGGACCCGTCCTCCATCCTCGGTAACCTGAGCGCCAATGGCCAGATCTTCCTGGTCAACCAGAACGGCATCTTCTTCGGCCACAGCGCCAAGGTCGACGTCGCCGGCATCGTCGCGACCACCCTCGACATCAAGGACGAGGACTTCATGCGCGGCGACTACCGCTTCTCGCGCGGCGCCAACGCGCCGGCGCGCGCCACCGTCATCAACGAAGGCGCCCTGAACGCAAACGGCGGTTATGTCGTGCTGGCCGGCGACTACGCCGCCAACAAAGGCGTCGTGCAGGCGCAACTGGGCACCGTGCTGCTGGCATCGGGCGACTCCCTGACCCTGCAGATGGCCGGCAGCAGCCTGATCAACTACCAGGTCGACAAGGCCACCGTCGCCCACCTGGCCGGCGTCGAAAACAGCGGCCAGATCCTGGCCAACGGCGGCCGCGTGATCATGACCGCCGACGTCGCGCAAGACCTGGCCTCGACGGTCGTCAACAACTCGGGCCTGGTGCAGGCCCAGAGCGCCGTCGAAAAGAACGGCGCGATCTACTTCGAGGGCAGTGGCGGCAACGTCGCCAACAGCGGCACCCTGGACGCCTCGGCGCAAGCTGGCGCCAACGGCGGCCACGTCGAGATCCGTTCGACGCACGACATCGCCCACGAAGCCGGCAGCAAGATCGACGTCAGCGGCGCGGGCGAAGGCACTTCGGATGCCGGTTCGGTCAACACCTGGGCCGACGGCACCAACCGCTACAAGGAAGGCGCGCAGATCGCCGCACGCGGCGGCGCGCAAGGCGGCAACGGCGGCGACGTCGAACTGTCGGGCAACCACGTCGTCAACCGCAGCATCGTCGACCTCAGCGCCGCCAAGGGCGAACTCGGCACCCTGACCCTGGACCCGCTGGCGATCACCATCGCCGACGGCGCCGGCGCCAACAGCGAAGACGGCGCCACCATCTACGAACAGAGTCTGGAAGCCCAGCTGAAGCTCGGCAACGTCAGCCTGCTGGCCGCCGGCCAGGACGCCAGCATCACGGTCGGTGCGCTGTCCGACGGCGTGCTCGACGGCTCGAACAACGGCGCCGGCGGCTCGCTGACCCTGCGCGCCGAAGGCGGCGGCAACCCGACCGTCAGCTTCGCCGACAAGACCAACACCATCAAGGTCGACAAGGCCATCGCCATCTCGACCGGCGACGTCGAAGCGCCGGCCAGCGGCACCATCGACGTCGGCCACCTGGACGCCGGCACCCGCATCGATCTCGAATCGGGCAGCATCCGCGCCGCCAGCCTGACGGTCAAGAAGACCATCGACACCCAGAGCGACAACGCGTTCGCGATCAGCGCCCGCGCCACGAACGGCAAGCTGACGGTCGACAACGACGTCAACCTGGACGTGCGCAACCTGTCGGCCGGCGCCCTGTCGAGCACGGTGACCCTGCGCGCCGACAACGGCGACGTGAACGTCGGCGGCGCCATCAACGCCAATGCCACCGGCCTCGGCTACTACAACTACAACTGGACCACGGCCGGCAACGACGCCCCGACCTACTTCGGCGCCCAACCGTGGAGCCTGGTCAGCCAGGCCGACCACCCGATCTTGGCCACCCTGAACATCCAGGCCACGGGCAGCGTGCGCGCCGGCGCCGTGAACGTGCTCGCCACCGACAAGAACGTCGCCTTCGACACCACCCCGGGCGGCTACTGGCAGACCGCCAGCGCGACCCAGCACAATTTCTGGCGTCCGACCGGCGCCAAGGCCGCCGGCACCGTGAACGCCGGCGGCAGCGTCGCCGTCGACGGCAAGACCAGCGTGAAAGCCGACGGTTACGCCACGACCAGCTATTCGGAAACCGAATCCTGGCGCCAGATGGTGGACAACTTCAACTACACCAGCCAGAACCAGACCGTGCGCACCAACTACGGCTGCCTGGCCACCACCAACGGCGCCTGCACCGGCGGCTACGGCTACCGCGGCTCCTACGTCTACACCGACAACCGCATGAAGGGCAGCGCCACTGGCAACTACATCTGGGAATTCGGCGAATACACCTCGAGCCTGCCGGCCACGGCGAACGACTCGCCTTCGCGCAGCGGCGCCACCGACCGCGCGGGCGGTTCGGCCGTCACCGGCATGGGCTATTCCGGCGTGGCCGGGATGAGCGCGGTCCTGAACGTCAACGCCAGCGGTTCGGTCAGCATGAATGGCCTGGACGTGCGTTCGACCAACCGCTCGGGCACCGGCAGCGGCAGCTTCAGCGACACCTTCTGGGGCAAGCAGGACACCGCGAACGGCCTGAACGGCACCAGCAGCAGCTTCACCTCCGGCGCGCGCGAAGTCGACTACTACGACACCTTCCAGACCGGCTACAGCGCCGCCACCTCGACCGCGACCGCCAACATCAGCGCCGGCGACAACGCCTCGGTCACCATCGGCGCCCACAGCGACGTGGTGGCCGAGCACACCAGGATCGACGCCGCCACCAATTCGCTGGCCGGCGCCACCATGAACGTCAGCGCCGGCAGCGCCGGCGGCCAGACCGGGAATGGCCTGATCAGCATCGCCGGCGGCGTCAACGTCCAGGGCGCGAGCGGCAACGACGTCAGCCTGAACATCCGTAACTACGACGGCAACATCGACCTGAACGGCGCCGGCAGCACCGTGACCAACACCTATGTCGGCGCCGATGCGCGCGCCCAGGTCCAGAGCGACAACGGCCGCATCGACACCCAGGGCATCGCCGTCAGCGGCGGCCACGCGGCCTTCCTCGACGTCACCGCCAGCGCCGGCATCACGGCCAATGGCGCGCTGCGCACCGACGTCAGCTCGAGCGGCAGCAACGGCCAGGCGGACATCCGCCTGAACGCCGGCGGCGCGGTTTCGGTGCAGGACATCGCGGCCACCTCGGCCCATGGCCAGCTCAGCGGCAACGGCTACAACACCAACGTTGACGGCGGCACCGCCTCGGTGTCGGTGCAAAGCAATGGCGGCGACATCGACCTGCACGGCGACGTCCAGGCCACCGGCTACAAGAGCGCCACCGTCAGCGTCGCGGCCAGCGGCGCCGGTGCGCAACTGCACACCGACAGCGGCACCACCGTCGGCGCCACCACCACCGCCGGCTTCTACCAGTCGAGCGACTGGTACACCTACAACCAGCCGGCCTACCTGGCCAGCACCACGCTGAGCGCCGATGGCGGCATCGACCTCCACGGCGACGTGAACGCGACCCTGGTCAACCGTAACGGCAACGCCTACGTCGGTCTCGCCACCACCGGCGGCAAGGACGCCGCCATCACCCAGGACGCGAACACC
>DAMABW010000393.1:0-4655 GCA_031999925.1 Massilia sp.
CCTGGCCGACGAGATCGACCGCCTCAAGGCCTACCAGCGCGGCGCCGCCGACTTCCTGTTCACCCCGGTGATTCCGCAGATCCTGCACGCCAAGGTGTCGGTGTTCGTGGCCCTGGCCAACAAGAACGAGCAGCTGCGACGCCAGACCGAAGACCTGTCGCAGCGCACCCTCGAACTCACCGCGACCAACGCGCGCCTGATGCGCGAGATCGAGGACCGCCAGGCGGCCGAGCGCACCAGCCACGCCAAGGACGAGTTCCTGGCCATGCTGGGGCATGAGTTGCGTAATCCGCTGTCGGCGATCAGCAGCGCCGCCGCCCTGATCGACATGCCCGGCGCCGGCCTGGAAACGGCCAGCCGCGCGCGCCAGATCATCGGGCGCCAGAGCCAGCACCTGTCGCGCATCGTCGACGACCTGCTCGATTTGTCGCGCGCGATGTCCGGCAAGATCCTGCTCGCGCGCCGTCCGGTGGACATGGCCAGCCTGGTCGGCGCCTGCCTCGACACCTTCCGCGCCACCGGCCGCACGGCGGGCTACCGAATAGACGTCGACCTGGCGCCGAACTGGGTCGATGGCGACCCGACCCGGCTCGAACAGATCGCCACCAACCTGATCGACAATGCCCTGAAATACACCCCGAGCGGCGGCAGCATCGACATCCGCATCGGCGCCGAGGATGACGAGGTGCTGCTGACGGTGAGCGATACCGGCGTCGGCATCGGGCCCGATTTGCTGCCGCATGTGTTCGACGTGTTCGTCCAGGGCAGCATCAGCCTCGATCGCGCACAGGGCGGACTGGGCATCGGACTGTCGCTGGTGCGGCGCCTGGTCGAACTGCACGGCGGCAGCGTGTCCGCCACCAGCGCCGGCGGCGGCGCCGGCAGCTCCTTCACCATCCGCCTGCCGCGCGCCGAGCCGGCCGAGGCGAGCGTGCCGGCCATGGCCGCGCCCGAAGCGGCATATGCCAAGCCGGCCGTGCTGCTGATCGAGGACAACGAGGACGGCCGCGAAATGATGGCAACCATGCTCGACGTGTATGGTTACCCGGTGCTGCAGTCGGCCGATGGGCTCGACGGCGTGCAGCAGGCGCTGACGCAATTGCCGAAGGTGGCGCTGGTCGATATCGGGCTGCCGGGGATCGACGGCTATGAAGTGGCGCGCCGCCTGCGGGCGAATCCCGAGACCCAGGCAATGCGCTTGATCGCGCTGACCGGGTATGGGTTGGCCGAAGACCAGCGCCGGGTGCTGGAGGCGGGGTTCGACATGCACCTGGTGAAGCCGGTGGATCTTGCGCAGTTGCTGGGGGCGCTGGGGGAGCCGGCGCCATTGCGGGCTGCGGCAACAAGTTGAATCGGAGTTCGTAGGGTGGGCATTTGTAGTGCTGGCATCTAGCCAGCCCTACTGCCCACGCTGTCTCATCGATTGAACAACGGCGATGTGGCTTCGGCCGAGGCCTGACCCTCCAGACACGTTATCGGCCTGCCCTTGGCGCGGCTGTCACCATGCGAGCTTCCGCGTGGGCACGGGGTGCCCACCCTACGTTTTCTGCCCTCCAGACGCGTAATCGGTGCACCCGCGCGCCTCGGTCACGGCCGTCACCATGCCGGCCGTGACCGGGTCGCCGCGAATCACATCGACGCTTCGATCTCTTCCTGCCGCTTCTGCATCTCTTCCCCGAGCACACTCAGGTCCAGCTTCAGCTTGCGCGTTTTCGGGAACATTTCCTTCTCTTCTTCCTCGACGTGGTGGTCGATCATTTCCGACAGCACCTTGACCTTGGCATCGTACAAATCGTCCTCGGGGCTCATTTCCTGGATCTGGGCGATCAGGTCCTTCGCCGAGGCGTGCTCGACAACCGCTTCGTCGACCATGTCCTCGGTCTCTTCTTCCTCGCCGCCGGCCGCGCGGGTCGCCGGGTAGAAGATCTCTTCCTCGATCATGGTGTGCATGGTCAGGGCGTCGCAGATCTGGTCGGCCAGCTGTTTCTTCTTGTCCTTGGCGTCGTCGCCCAGCTTCTCGAACTGCTCGAACAGATCCTCGACCTCGCGGTGTTGCTTGGTCAACAGCTCGACGGCATCGATGCCGGTGGCCGCGCTGGTGGTCTTGTTGGTTGCCATGTGAGCTCCTTGATGGTTGTGAATATAATAATTTTGACTACCCCTCCAGCCTGATCCGAAACGCTCATGCGTACTGTTCGGAAGCGCACGCTGGAGGTCAAGCTGACGTCAGTGCGCGCTTCCTGGCCGACTCTGTTGTATGATTTGGGAAACATTTAACCGAGCCGACGATGACCGCACCGGACCCGCACCACCCCGACCCGGAACTGGATCGCAAGGTGGCCGAACGTACCGCCGAGCTGACCGAACTGGTTGGCCACCTGATGAGCTGCTGGGACGAAGAGCGCCGCCTGCTGGCGCGCAAGCTGCACGACAGCCTGGGCTCGTCGATGACGGCGCTGACCATGCACCTGGGCCTGCTGGCGAAAAACCTGAGCGAAGACAAGGCGAAGGACCGCGCCAACCAGATGAAGGGCCTGCTCAACAACATCATCGAGACCAACCGCAAGGTGCAACTGGGCCTGTGGAACGACAAGCTGGAATTCCTGGGCATCAAGGCCGCGCTGACCGAACTGGTGGCCGAATTCGGCCAGGAACACGGCCTGCAGGCCCGCGCCAGCCTGCCCGACGACGACGACGGCTATGCCCGCGCCCAGGGCGTGGCCCTGCTGCGCTGCGCCGAGGAAGGCCTGCGCAACGTGCTGCACCATGCCCGGGCGGGCAAGGTCGAAGTGATCCTGGACGACGATGGCGAGCAGTTGATGCTGACCGTGCGCGACGACGGCATTGGCTTGCCGGAGGGCGCCGCGCCCTCGGAATCGCTGAATTGCCACGGCCTGCGCCTGCTGCGCGAACGCGCGCGTGTGCTCGGCGGGCGCTTGACGCTGGCGCCCGGGCCGGAGGGCGGCACGGCGCTGACCATGGTGCTGCCGCGGCAGCTGCCGGGCGCATGAGCAGAAGATAAGCAGCAGGTAAGAAGCGGATAAGAAGCAGATAAGCAGCAGACGCAAAAAAAGGCCGGCATTGCCGGCCTTTCTCTTACCCGCGATGCCGCGTCAGTGCAGCTTCACCAGCGGCGTGGTGCGCCGGATCAGGAAGCGCGCGATCGCCAGCACGCCGGTGCGCATCGATCCGAGCACGGCCTGGTGGTGCATCAGGTGCAGGCTGGTGTACATGAAGCGCGCGATCATGCCCTCGACGAACCAGCTGGTCCCGCGCAGCGAACCCATCAGGTTGCCGACGCTGGTCGTCTTGCCGAGCGATACCAGCGAACCGTAGTCGCGGTAGCGATATGGCTTCTGGTCGGCCGGCTTGCCGGCGGCGCTGCGCAGGAAACCCTTGAGCAGGTAATCGGCCTGCTGGTGCGCGGCCTGGGCGCGCGGCGGCACCGGCTTGCCGGATTCGTCGATGCAGGCGGCGCAGTCGCCCAGCGCGTACACGCCGGGCACGCCCTTCACCCGCAGCTGCGCGTCGACCTCGATCTGGCCGCCCTTGTTGGTCGGCAGGCCGAGGGTGCCCAGGAATTCCGGCGCCCGGATGCCCGCCGCCCACACCACCAGGTTGGCCGGATACACGTTGCCGGCGTTGTCGAGCACCTTGTCCGGATCGATCTGGGTGACGCGGCAGTCGGTCACCACCTGGATGCCGCGCTCGCCCAGCAGTTTCAGGGCCGAGGCCGAGACCCGTTCCGGCAGCGGCGCCAGGATGCGCGGCGCGCCTTCGAGCAGGGTGATGCGCACATCGCGCTTGACCTGCAGGCGCGAGAAACCGTAGGTGGCGTACACGCCCGAGGCTTCGCGCAGCTCGGCCGCCAGCTCGACGCCGGTGGCGCCGCCGCCGATGATCACCACGTCGAGCGCGGCCACCGCATCCGGACGCTCCTCGCGCGCCTGCTCGGCCACCGCCATCAGGCGCAGCAAACGCAGGCGGAAGCGCTCGGCGTCCTCGGTGGCGTTCAGCGAGATCGTGTGTTCGCGCGCGCCCGGCACGCCGAAGTAGTTCGAGGTGCTGCCGACCGCCATCACCAGCGAGCCGTATTCGATGCGGCGCTCGTGCAGCACGTCTTCGCCGTCGGCCGCCTGCACGGCGCCGACGGTGATGCGGCGCGCGTTCGTGTCGAGCGCCGTCATCGGACCGTAGACGAAGGTGAAGCCGTTATCGTGGGCCAGCATCTGGTAGGACAGGCCTTCCTGGTGGATGTCGAGCGTACCGGCCGCCACCTCGTGCAGCGAGGGCTTCCAGATATGGTACAGCCGGGTATCGACCAGCAGCACCTTCGACGGGCCCAGCTTGCGCCCCAATTTGCAGGCGAGCTCCAGCCCGCCTGCCCCACCACCCACGATCACGATTTCACTCTGCAAAACTAACCTCCAGTCCGTATGTACCTTGTTACGGGGGCAAGTCTACACTGGCACGGGAAATCGCGTGGCGCGCACCCCGAAAACGACGGAATGCGCGGGAAGGAATGCGTGAGGCAGCGCAGCGGCTCAGTGACCGCGGCCGTGGCCACGGTCGTGGTGATCGCGGTCGCGCCCGTGGTGGTCGCGGCGGTCATGGCGGTCGTGGCGGTCGTGATGGTCGCGGCGGTCGTGATGGTC
>DAMABW010000394.1:0-4647 GCA_031999925.1 Massilia sp.
GCGGATGCGTTCGATGTCATGCACGCCCTTGGCTTCGAGCAGGCGCTCGGCGCGAACGCAGTAGGGGCAACTGGCGGTGTGGTACAGGACAACATGTGCGCTCATCATTCTTCCTTCCAGATTCTTGGGTTACTTGGTGACCGGCAAGCCGGCCGCGGTCCAGGCGTTCATGCCGCCTTCCAGGCTGACCACGTCGTCGAAGCCGGCTGCTTTCAGCTGGCGCGCAGCCTTGTCGGCGCGGGCGCCGCTCTGGCATACCACCACGATGGTGCGGGTTTTCGATTTTTCAAGCTCGCCGATGCGATTGCCCAAGTCTGCCAGCGGAATGTTTTTCGCGTCGCGCAGGTGGCTGGCAGCGAACTCGTCGGTGCTGCGCACGTCCAGCACAGTGGTCTTGCCGCGATTGATGAACTGGGTCACCTGCAGCGCGGTAGCGCGGCGCCCCTTCGGCATCAGTGCCGGGAACAGCAGCGCGCCACCCGAAATGGCAGCAATTGCAACAATGAAGATATTATCGAGGATGAATTTCACAAGGCTTCCATTGGTTGAAGTCAATCCGAGCATTATAAAATAGAAGCCGGACCGGGCATCGGTTGGGGTATCGAGAAACTTTTTGCAGACTTTTTAAAGAAGAGCTTATGTACAAGATCGTATTCATGCGCCATGGCGAATCCACCTGGAACCTCGAGAACCGTTTCACCGGCTGGACCGACGTCGACCTTACCGAGAAGGGTGTCAACGAGGCGCGCACCGCCGGCCGCGTGCTGCGCGAAGCCGGTTTCGCCTTCGACCTGGCCTATACCTCGGTCCTGAAGCGCGCCATTCGCACCCTCTGGCTGGCCCTGGACGAAATGGACCAGATGTACCTGCCGATCATCAACGACTGGCGCCTGAACGAGCGCCACTACGGCGCCCTGCAAGGCCTGGACAAGGCCGAAACCGCCGCCAAGTTCGGCGACGAGCAAGTGCTGGTCTGGCGCCGCAGCTACGACACCCCGCCGCCGAGCCTGGAAGAGTCGGACGAGCGCGTCTCGTTCAAGGACCCGCGCTACGCCGGCCTCGACAAGGCGCAGATCCCGCTCACCGAGTGCCTGAAGGACACCGTGGCGCGCGTGATGCCGGCCTGGGAAGAAGAAATTGCCCCGGCCATCCGCGCCGGCAAGCAAATCCTGATCTCGGCCCACGGCAATAGCCTGCGCGCCATCATCAAGATGCTCGACAACATCAGCGACACCGACATCGTCGGCCTGAACATCCCGAACGGCCAGCCGCTGGTGTACGAGCTCGACGAGAACCTGAAGCCGATCCGCCACTACTACCTGGGCGACCAGGATGCCATCAACGCCGCCATGGCGGCCGTGGCCAACCAAGGGAAGGCGAAGTAAGTCTTGCGTTTTTCAATCAAGAAGTCGGCCGGCAGCACGCTGCTGCGCGGCCTGCTGGCCCTTGCACTGGTCCTGCCATTCGCAGGCCAGGCGCTGGCCGCCGGCAAGCCCACCGAGCGCAGCCGTCAAAAGGCGGCAGCCGAAGCCAAGCGCGCCGGCATCCAGAAGCAGTTGTCGGTGCTGAAGAAAGAGATCAGCCGTACCGAGGACGAGAAAGAAGACGTAGCCGACGACCTGGCCGAGTCGGAAGCGGCCATCTCGAACGCCAACCGGTCCCTGCGCGACCTGGCCAACGAGCAGCACGAAACCAATGCTCGCCTGCAGGATCTGGCCACCGAACACGAACGTCTTGAGCAAACAATTGTTTCGCAGAAAAAACAATTGTCGGCTCTGCTCCGTGAGCACTATGTCGCCGGCAACGAGGACCGCATCAAACTGCTGCTCTCGGGCGACAACCCGAACCGCATCAACCGCGATTTGCAGATGATGGCCTATGTGTCGCAGGCCCAGGCGCGCCTGATCGGCTCGCTGAACGCGAACCTGGAGCAAGTGCAGGAAAACCGCGACAAGGTCGAGAACGCCAAGACCGAACTGGAAGAAATCGCCCAGGAACAGCGCGATCAAAAGGCTGTGCTGGAAAAAGAAAAAGCGCGCCGCGCCGCCTTGCTCAGCAACTTGTCGAGCAAGCTGGTGGCCCAGCGCAAGCAGGCCGACACCCTGCAGCGCGACGAGCAGCGCATGAGCGGCCTGGTCGACAAGCTGACTATGCTCATCCGCCAGCAGGCCGAAGCCGAGCGCAAGCGCCAGGAAGCCCTGGCCGCCGCCCGCGCCAAGGCCGCTGCCGAAGCGAAAGCCCGCGCCGAAGCGCGCGCCGCAGCCAAGGCCGAGCGCGAACGCCTGGCGCGCGAAGCGAAGAAAGCCGGCAAGCCGGCGCCGAAACCGCTGCCCGAGCCGGAAGAGCCGAAGGTGGCCGAGCAGCCGAAGCAGGAAGAACGCACGCCGGATATTTCGCTGGCGCCAGCGGCACCGGCAGGGGCATTCGCGAAGATGAAGGGACGCCTGAGCAGCCCGCTGAGCGGCACGATTGCGGCGCGCTTCGGCGCCAAGCGCGGCGGCGACGGCCCGAGCTGGAAAGGCATGTTCATCAAGGCGCCGGAAGGCAGCGAAGTGCGCGCCGTGGCCGTCGGCCGCGTGGTGCACTCGGGCTGGATGCGCGGCTTCGGCAACCTGATCATCGTCGACCATGGCGGCGACTACCTGTCGATCTATGCCAACAACCAGACCCTGCTCAAACGTGTGGGCGACGCCGTGCGCGCCGGGGAGCCGATCGCGAGCGCGGGCAATACCGGCGGTAACGAAGAATCGGGTCTATACTTCGAGCTCAGGCATCTTGGCAAGGCATTCGATCCGGCGAGCTGGATCAACTTCTAGGGGTAGCAATGGGTAACAAAGCGAAAAGCGCGGGGCTGGTCGGCCTGGGACTGGTGGCCGGTGTGGCCCTCACGGTGCAGGTCTCGGCCTGGGCCCAGAAAGGCGAGGGCAGTCCGCTGCCGCTGGAAGAACTGCGCCAGCTGGCCGACGTGTACGGCCTGATCAAGAGCGACTACGTGGTGCCGGTCGAAGACAAGAAGCTCTTGTCCGAAGCTATCTCCGGCATGGTCGCCTCGCTCGACCCGCACTCGGTCTACCTCGACCAGAAGGCCTACCGCGAGATGCGCGAAAGCGTGCAGGGCAAGTTCGTCGGCGTCGGCATCGAAGTCGCCGCCGAAGACGGCTACGTGAAGATCGTCTCGCCGATCGAGGATTCGCCCGCCTACCGCGCCGGCATCAAGGCGGGCGATTTGATCACCCGCATCGACAATACCCCGGTCAAGGGCTTGTCGATCGATGACGCCGTGAAAAAGATGCGCGGTAAGCCCGGCACCAAGGTCACGCTGACCATCGCCCGCCGCGGCGACGACCGCCCCTGGGTGGTGCCTGTGATGCGCGAGGAAATCCGCGTCCAGAGCGTGAAGGCGAAGATGGTCGAGCCGGGCTACGCCTGGGTGCGCATCAGCCAGTTCCAGGAAGCCACGCTGGACGAACTGGCGAGCAAGACCGCCGCGCTGTACAAAGACAATCCCGGCATCAAGGGCCTGGTGCTCGATCTGCGTAACGACCCGGGCGGCTTGCTGCCGGGCGCGATCGGCGTCTCGACCGCCTTCCTGCCGAAGGAAGAATTGATTGTCTCGACCAAGGGGCAATTGCCTGATTCGAACGCGTCCTTCTACGGCCGCCGGGAATTCTATGCGCCGCGCGGCGCCGATCCGCTGGCGAAATTGCCGGCCGAACTGAAAACCGTGCCGATGGTGGTGCTGGTGAACGGCGGTTCGGCCTCGGCCTCGGAAATCGTCGCCGGTGCCCTGCAGGACTACAAGCGCGCCATCGTGATGGGCAGCCAGACCTTCGGCAAGGGCTCGGTGCAGACCCTGCGACCCTTGTCGGCCGACACCGCGATCAAGCTGACCACGGCGCGCTACTACACGCCGAAAGGCCGGCCGATCCAGGCCACCGGCATCGTGCCCGACCTGGCGGTGGAAGAAACCGCCGAGGGAGATGGCCTGAACGCCCTGCGCGTGCGCGAAGCGGACCTGCAGCGCCACCTGACCGGCGAGAACGAAAAGCCGGATGCGAAGAAAGCGCGCGACGAAGCCGAGCAGCGTCAAAAGGCGCTGGCCGTGCTGAAGAACCGCCAGCCGCTGGAACTCGGCGGCAAGGACGACTTCCAGTTGGCCCAGGCGCTGAACCACTTCAAGGGCTTGCCGGTGAAGACGGTGAAGGTGGAGGAGCAGGCGGCGAAGGACGCGGCCTCGACTGAACCGAAAGAATTGCCGGGCGCCGAGACCAAGCCGCCGGAGATCAAGGGCGGTAAAAAGTAATGTGGTCCGGGCCGCGTTACGGCTCGGAATGGTGACCGTACGGTGGGGTCATTGATGCCCCCGGCATCAATGACCCCACCGTACGGTTAGCGATACGGGCTCCGTTTATCGCACCTGATCATTTCTCTCCCCCATGAACGATACCCAACTCCTGCGCTACTCGCGCCACATCCTGCTCGACGACATTGGCATCGAAGGCCAGGAACGCCTGCTGGCCGCGCACGCCCTCATCATCGGCGCCGGCGGCCTCGGTTCGCCGGCCGCCCTGTACCTGGCCGCCAGCGGCGTCGGCCGCATCACCCTGGTCGACGACGACGCCGTCGACCTCACCAACCTGCAGCGCC